>JBDSME010000098.1:0-4835 GCA_039916065.1 Polyangia bacterium | reverse complement strand
TCTCTTCGCTCTTTTTCTTCGGGAGGACGCACCGGACGTATGGGATCTCGTCGTCGCTGCAAAGTGGATTGAGGACGACAGGCCGGCAGCTCTGGCCGACATTTCTCGGCGCGTGCGTGATTCGCTTCGTGCTGATGAGATCACGAAGATCTCGCGGGTTGTGATTGTCGAGCGAACGGATCCCGCGTTAGAGGCAATTGCGGCTATGCATGCCGGGCACGGCATCGTGGAGGTTGCAAATAGCACGTTCTTCGGTCTCGCGATCCGTCACGCGTTCATCATCACAGCCGGATTGAACCCGCCGCCGAACAGGGTGTGGCAGCGGACGGCCGCCGCTGGCGGCCGCCGCTGAACACCAGGTCGCTCGTCGATCGTTGGCCGCAGACGATCACTTGGTCGCCCGGCATCGGGGTGGCGGTACTGCCGGTGCGATCCACGCTGACGGAGCTCGGCGAAGTCTAACCGTTCCAGCATGGCCCCGACTTCGCGCGGCCTCAGAACCGGAACGTCACCCGCGACTACGCGACCTTGACGGTCTGCTGGGCATTTCTATGGTCGGGGACGAATTGGTTGCCGCGTTCGGGGGTGCGTGGGACGCTCGCCACATGACAGCACGCCAGAGTTTCGTGGAGGATCCCGCACGTGCTGCCGCGGACGCGCTCGCGACATTGAGCGCGGCGCTCGGGGACCGACAGGCAACGGTGGATGAGCTTCGCGTGCCGCGGCGGCCTTTTCCTTCGGCGTTCGATGTGACGGCGATGGCGACCGCGACGGTGGCGGCAGCGACCAGCGCCGTGGCGTCTTGGCTCGAGTTGCACGAGGGGCGTCGGCGGGCGGTGGTGATCGACGGGCTACACGTGGCGGCGGCGTTCGCGTCGGAGCGCCACCTCACGCCCCGGGGGTGGACGCTCCCATCGCCCTGGGATCCCTTCGCCGGGGACTACCCCGCGGCGGATGGGTTCGTGCGACTTCACACGAACTACAGCTATCACCGGGACGCGGCGTTGCGCGCCTTGGGCGTGTCACCTGACCGGGATGTTCTTGCCCGAGCGGTGGCCCTTCGTTCCCGCGTCGAGGTCGAAGGAGCAGTGGTGGCCGCCGGTGGCTGCGCCGCCGCAATGCATGACGCGGTCGCGTGGGACACCCACCCCGCCGGGCGAGCTGTGGGCTCCGAGCCTTTGGTAGCCTGTTGGACACGCGCCGAGGTCGCTCCCGGGTCGTTCGCCGGTGCGATCTCGGCGGCACGCCCTCTCGCAAGCGTGCGGGTCTTGGACCTCACCAGGGTCATCGCCGGGCCGGTAGCCACGCGCTTCCTCGCTGCCTACGGCGCTCAGGTTTTGCGCCTCGATCCTCCCGGGTTCGTGGAGGTCCCGGCGCTCTTGCCAGAGACGACGGCCGGCAAGCGCTGCGCGTCTCTGGATTTGAAATCGGAGGAGGGTCGGGGTCGATTCGACGCGCTCCTCGCCGAGGCCGACGTTCTGGTGCATGGCTTGAGACGAGGCGCCTTGCGGGCGCTCGGCTATTCGCCCGATCATCTGCAAACGCGCTTCCCCCGTTTGGTGGTGGCCGGCGTCAACGCCTACGGGGTCAGCGGCCCGTGGGCCCTGCGGCGAGGGTTCGACTCGCTCGTGCAGATGAGCACGGGTATTGCCGCCCGCGGTATGAACGTGTCAGGTGCCGCGACGCCCGTGCCCCTGCCGGTGCAGGCCCTGGATCACGGCACCGGCTACCTCTTGGCGTCCGCAATCATTCAAGCACTGCGGCGTCGCGCGGAGCTCGGATGGGTCGACGAGATCCACGTCTCGCTGGCGCGGACGGCGGCGTGGCTGACGAGTCTCGGGGTGGCGAACAGCATCGTTGGAACGCCTCTTCAGAACGACGAGGTGAGGCCCCATCTCGAGGAGGCGAACTCGGCCTGGGGGCCCCTCGAGCGCGTTCGCTGCCCGGGAACGCTCGAAGGCGTGCCGACACGCTGGACACTCGAGCCCGGTCCCCTCGGCCGCTCGGGAGCAACGTGGGAGTGAGCGAGAGTCGTGTGCCGTTGCTCGTGGCTGAACCCCAAACGTTGGACAGGCAGTGAACGTCTCAGCGGTAGACCTCCTTGCGGTTCCCGATCTTCACGATGATCACCAATTTCGTCGAATCGTCGATTTCGTAGAGGATTCGATAGTCGCCGCGACGAATGCGGTATTTCTCCGTTCCGCTCAGCTTCTCGCAGCCATGTGGCCGTGGGTCACGTGCCAGTAACTGGATCTTCGCGACGACGCGCTGACAGTCGGCCTTTGGAAGATCGGCGATTTCCTTGGCCGCCGAACGTTTGACCTCGAGCCTATAGCTTTCCACGTCGCTTGAGAGCGCTCACGAGGTTCTCGAAGGGAGTGGTTAACTCCCTTGCCCGGGTCCGGAAAGCATGGAGATCCTCGACGTCTTCGGCCAGTCGAAGGCGAACGGCGTCGTTGATAAGCGCAGACACCGAGGTGTCCGTCTCGGCAGCCTTCACGCGAAGGGCGCGATGCAGTGTTGGGTCCAAGTACACCGTGGCTCTCTTTGGCTGCGCCATGGCTGACAGTGTGACGCTATAACGTCTTAACGTCAAAGATGCCAAGATGATGCCGACCCACGGGCCGGCAAGGCGGCTGGGCGAGGACGCTGGCGGCGCCACGGCTCATGCGACCATGCGATCATGCGATCACGGACACGGCGGGTTTGGCGTGCCCGGCGTGCCGAAGCTTGCGGCGTCGCCGAACGGTTGGGTGGCGGGGCAGCGCTTGTTGCTGCTATCGATGACCAGGGCGTGGCCGTCGTAGCCGGGGCCCAGGCTGCTGTCCCAGGTCACCCGGTCCAACACGGCGCCGGAAGCACAGGGCCCGTCACAGAGCGAGATGCTATCGGCTTCGTTGTTCAGCGACACCAGCGTGCCGAAGGTACCCCCCGCCAGGCCCGGGCCCAGGACGATCCCGCCGTTTTTTGTGGGATCGCGCGACTGGACGAGCACCGACCGCTGTCCCGCGGCCAGTAACGGTGCTGCAGCGGCGCCGAATTCCACGGCGGCGTCATTGCTGGCGTCGGACAGGTGCAGGCCGGCCAGCGAGAGGGTGTGTGTCGAGCGATTGAGAAGTTCGACCCATTCGCGGCCGGTGTCGGTGCCTGCGGGATTGATCAGCAATTCGACCATTGCCAGCTCACCGGGCTGGGGCACAGAACCTTGTCCCGTACCGGGGTCGGAAGCACCTCCTGCAGCGCTACCACCGCTAGCCCTGCTACCGCCAACTGTTCCGACCCCGCCCGCGCCACCGCCGCCACCCGGTTCGTTGCCGCCCGCGCCCCCGCCACCACGCGCGCTACCGCCTGCACCGCCACCACTGTTGCGAGCGCCCCCGACTCCGCCCCCACCTCCCCCACCGCGGCCGGCGCCTCCATCGGCAGCGGCGTCCCGGCGCGCGTCCCAGCTGCCGTCGTTGTCGCCGGTGTCGCGGCCGTCCTTGGCGTCCGTGGGGGCGGCCACGGAACCGTCAGAAGCGACCGCGCCCGGCGCGCAGCCTGGGCCAGCGGCGGCGGAGGAGTCCGCGGTGGTGCCGGCGTCGATGGCCAGGTAGATCCCCGAGCGCGGAGGCTCGGTGCTGGCCGCGTCCACCGGAGGTGGCCGGTATGCATCAACGGACGTTGGCCCCGTGGTGGTGATGGTGGGGGTGGGCTGCGGTTTGGCTGGCGCGCAAGAAATCGCGGCAGTGGCGGTCATTAGAAAGAGCAGCGCCAGCAGCGCACGGACCGGTAAGGACGGAGGGCGAGGGGAGGGCGCTGCGATCAGGCGTGGGCCCCTCACCTTTATCCTCTCCCCGCTTCCGCGGGGCGAGGACAAGCGGCTTGGGTATGGGTCACGTCGGGTTCGCCAACGGGGCCTCCGCAACGGATTGGAAATGCTGTGGCGAGGTCCTGGGACGAGGGGAAGTGGGGGAGGTCCTGGAACGAAGAGGGGAACGCCGGGTCCTGGGACGATGAGAGGCGTGGGCATGCTGTCTCATCGGCGAGCACCGCGCGCAAGGTTCGCGCGACCACAACTTTCTGGTGTCGCGACTGCTTCGGGCGCTACTTGCGCAGCTTGCGTTCCAGGAGCTTGTAGGACTCGGTCAGGCGCTGGGCGACTTCGTTGGCGGCCTTTTGCTTCGCTGGAGATTCGGTGTGGTGGTCGGGGTGGTACTTGCGCATCAAGGTTCGGTACGCCTTGCGCACGGTGGCGAAATCGGAGCCGGCCGGGACCTCCAGCGCCGCGTAGGCCTTCTGGATGCGCAGCCCTTCGCCGGCGCCCACGCCTGACCACGTTCTGTCCCCGCGCCCCCCGGCGGACCCTGAGCCGGGGCTGCTCGATGGACGCGGCGGTGGCTCGGGGGTGCGGCGTCCGTGGATGGCGTCCTCCACTTCCTGTCGCGCGGCCCGCCGCCGCTCAAGTTCTTCCTCCAGCTCGCGGGCCGAATAGCCGTGCAGGCTGCCGCCACCGCTTTCATCAGCGCCGTCGCCGTCATCGTCGCCTTGGCCGCTGTCCCCGTCACCGCGCTTGGCGGCGAAATCGAGCAGTGAATTCAGCTCGGTCCGCGCGAGGTGGAGGAAGCGTCGCCCGATCGACATGAGGACCCCAATTTAGCACGGGCGTCCCGCGGCACGGCCGCGGGCGTCTGCCCCCGGCTCAGTCAGTCAGCGTAGCCCCGGCGCCTCGTGTCCGCTGCGCGCCACGTATTCCAGGTAACCACCGCCGTACACCGTCGGCCCGTCGGGCCCCAGCTCCAGCACCCGGTTGGAGAGCTGCGCCAGGAACTGTCGATCGTGCGACACGAAGATCA
>JBDSME010000097.1:0-2711 GCA_039916065.1 Polyangia bacterium | reverse complement strand
GATGCGCAGCGCCTGGGCCAGAGCCGTCACCTCCGTCCATTGCGCGCGCTCGTAGGCCAGCGCCAGCGCGCGCACCTGTCCCAGGGGGGTGTCCTGGCGCAACAGTGCCGCGTCGATGTCCTTCGATACCGAAATTTCCGTCAGCAGCTCGGGCAGGGGCCGTCCCATCATCACGTCCAGCGCCGAGAGCAGCCCCACCAGAAACGCGTCCAGCTCGCGTCCCGTGATCCCGCTGAGGGGACACAACGTCTCGCAAAACTTGGCCCGCGCCAGGCTGACCAGCGCCAGCTCCGGCGGGCGATCGCCGGTCATTCCGATGACCGCCACCAGCGACGCCCACTTGCGGAAAGGACGTTCGCCCAGCAGCACCAGCGCCTGTTTCAGCGATGTCACCCGGCTGCGCCAGCCGAACGCGGCCGAATTGAGGAACTTCAGCAGCTTCACCGACAGCGACACGTCGTGCTTGATGACGCCTTCCAGACCGTCGAAGTTCAAGGTGGGTGCCTGCAGCTCGCGCAGAAACCGCACGTAGGTCAGCTTCGACGGGGGGATGTCCTGGCGCGAAATCATCTCGGGCCGTTGGAAGAAATAGCCCTGAAACAGCGTGTACCCGGCTTGCTCCGCGTCACGCACGTCCGCTTCCGTCTCCACCTTCTCGGCCAGTAGGGTGATGCGGTGGTGACGGGTGCGCTCGCGGATGCGCCGCCGCTCCTCGGGCCCGGTGGCCATGAAGTCGACCTTCAGCACGTGCGCCAGCGCCACCAGCGGCGCCATGGTCGGGCTCTCCACGAAGTCGTCCAGGGCGATCTCGTAGCCCGCAGCGCGCGCGGCGCGCACCGCCGCCACCACCTCGGCGTCCCCTTCGATAGTTTCCAGGAGTTCGACGACCGTGCGCTTGGGCGGCAGCACACTGTAGAGGCCTTCACACAGCACCCGGCGCGTGACGTTCACGTAGGCCTTCTTGCCGCCTGTCAGTGCATGTAGGTTGAACGTGGTCAGCACATCGGCGATCACCCGCGATGACGCGTGATCGCCGTCCGTGCCGGCGGGGAACCAGTTGTCCATGCCCGACCGGAACAGCAGCTCGTACGCCACCACCCGCCGCCGCGTATCAAAGATTGGTTGCCGCGCCACGAAGACCTGCATGGAACCCCGTCGCCGTCATCGGCGGCGCGTGGGGGAATCTGTAATGCGCTGGGTCGGGACGTTAGGTCGGGCAATTACGCGGTTGCGGTGGCAGGTCCACCGTTTAAACTGCCCGCGCCTTGCCCGACACCGAAAACAACCCCAACGGCACCTCCAGCAACGATCGCGTCCTGATCACCGTGACTGGACGCGACCGCGCCGGGATCACCGCGACCCTCACCGGCATTCTGTCCGAGCAGGGGGCGACCTTGCACGACATCGAACAGGTGGTGGTCCAGGGGCAGCTCACCTTGTGCCTGCTGGTCGGCCTGTCACATGCCCGCGACGTGCTCAAGGAGCTGCTGTTCGCGGCCAAGGAGCTGGGCATGGAGCTGGACTTCAAGCCGGTCACCGCGCCAGCCGCGGCGGGGCCCGGCGGCGCGCCGGCGGGCGTCTCCGCGTCATCCGAGAACGGTCGTCGCTACGTGATCACCGCCATCGGGCGTTCGCTGGGGGCGGACCACCTGCACGCCCTGGCCCGCACCCTGGCCGGGGAGGGCGCCAACATCGAGAAGATCTCGCGCCTGTCGGAAGGGACCCTGGCCTCGGTGGAGATTCATGCGTGTCTGCCCGCCGGTCGGGATCGTGAGGTGCTCAAGAGATCGCTGCTGGCCGTGGCCACCAAGGCCGGCTTCGACGTGTCCCTGCAGCGTGAAAGCCTCTACCGGCGGTCGAAGCGGCTGGTGGTGATGGACATGGATTCCACCTTGATCCGCATCGAGGTGATCGATGAGCTGGCGCGCGCCGCCGGCGTGGGCGAGGCGGTGTCCAAGATCACCGAGCGCGCCATGCAGGGAGAGATGGACTACGACGAGTCGCTGCGCCAGCGCGTGGCCCTGCTGGCGGGCCTGGATGTGAAGGAACTGGATCGCATCGCCAACGATCTGCCGTTGACCGAAGGCGCAGAGACCTTGATCCGCGTCCTGAAGCGCCTCGGTTTCCGCACCGCCGTCATCAGCGGCGGATTCTCGCGGGCGGCGGACGCCCTGAAGCGCCGTCTGGGCATCGACTACGCCTTCTCCAACAACCTGGAGATCGAGGGCGGCAAGCTGACCGGCAAGGTGGTCGGGCCGATAGTCAATGCCCAGCGCAAGGCCGAGCTCCTGGAGCTGATCGCCCAGCTGGAAGGGGTGCTGTTGGATCAGGTAATCGCGGTGGGCGATGGCGCCAACGACGTGCTGATGCTGGAGAAGGCGGGGCTGGGGATCGCCTTCCGCGCCAAGACCAAGCTGCGCGAGGCAGCGGACACCACCATTTCGGCGTCGGGCCTGGATGCGATTCTCTATTTGCTGGGAATCAGCGGCCGCGAGCTCCAGGAGGTAGATAGCGGCTAGCCCCGTCAAGCGCCCTTCAGCGTCCGCGACCCGGCGCCGAGGCAAGGGGAGGCCCCCCGATGGCGCATTCCAGGAACCCCTGGCAGGATCCGCCGGTTTTGACTATGTTCCTGCGCCCGTAGCTCAGTTGGATAGAGCAGCGGCCTTCTAAGCCGCTGGTCGGGGGTTCGACTCCCTCCGGGCGCGCTACGA
>JBDSME010000096.1:0-3601 GCA_039916065.1 Polyangia bacterium | reverse complement strand
AGAGACAAACCGGCCGCCACCGTCACGGCCACCACGGGGATTGCGCCCGCGGTCCCGGCACCGGCGCCACCGGCGTGGCGCGCCGATCTCTTCTTTCAGCTCGGTTTCGCCGAGCTTCGACAGGGAGGGCGCGATCGCGCGCTGTTGGCATTCAAACGATACCTGGAGATCGCTCCCGCCGATGCTCCTGCGCGTGCCGAGGTCAACCGCCAGGTATCGGCGCTGGCACCACTCCGCTAGTGCACCGCCGTCGAAATAACGTCAATGATTCGCGTTCGAGGCTGCGAGTCCCGCAAGGCGCGACGACGACCAATACTCGACGTATTGCGAGGAGGAGATACGCAGCGGGGCCGCTGGATCGGGCGCGCAGCGTTGATGCTATTTCGACGGCGGTGCACTAGACAGTCCCGACAGCCCCGTCAAATCTGGTAGGCCACGCTGGGGCCGAAGAAGAAGTACGGAAAGAAGTAGCCAATCTCGAACTTCATGGCGAGCCCCGGGACATTCGGCAACCGAATGTCGAGGCCGGTCACCAGGTTGACGATGGGATACACCGTGGGGACGTGCCCGTCGGGGTGGCGTGACGGACTCGACGCTGAGTCCGTGCCACCCTCTCTGCCCTTGAGCTGCGCCTCGGTGCAGGGTCCCTGTGGACAGGCGTCAAACTTGGGAAAACATTTGGTGGGGTCACCCGGGCTCAAGGCGCAGCCATCGGTGCCATTCGAAGTGCGCAGCATCCGCCCGGTGACGATGCCGATGCCCACGCCACCGCCGTAGTGCATCCCCACGCTCTCCGTGAACTCGGTGTGCATGATGAACGCACCGTCGACCGAATAGGAAGCCAGGCCATCGAACTGCACATAATCCGTGTCTTGGCTCCGGTCATTGCCCTTGCCCAGCCAGTTGCCGGCATTCGGTGACAGCGACTGGTAAGCCACCCCCAGCACAAAATCGAAGTTGCCGCTTCGGCGGAAAAACTCCAGCCCGGCGGTGTACGAGGTGAGCGGCACGCTCTCGTCCAGGAACAACCCCAGCATCCACTTGGGCACCGATGTCAGGCGCAGGCGCGCCCCCACGCCGAACTTGGCGGCCGTCGCGGCCTGGGCGGCAGCGTCGACCATCGGCACCTCGGCGGTCATGGTGCCGGTCTCCGGGCCAGTCTCGGCAGGCGGCGAACCGGCCGGCACCGCAGTGTACGCCGCCGTCGAATTCTCGGCACCCGCCGGTTCGGCTGCGACGGCGCGCCGCCCCCCCCAATGTTGCGTGCCCGGTCCACCCACACTGCCCACATTGCCGGCAACGCCCAGAAACAGGATCACCGTGAATACGAGCCAGGTCCGAACCATGCGGCCTCCGGGGAGAATTTGGTCGAGGAGGCGCCGATTATATACAGCGCCGCCCGATTGCGATCAGGGGATCAAGGCAACGCGGAACCGCCCCTGCCCGTGTCCCGCTGCGTGTCGCTGGCTGGCGGCGCCACGGGGACCTGCGGCAAGGAGACAACCGCGGCAAGCTGCTTGCGGCGCTTGCGGCGCTTGTACGCCTTGACCAGCAGCACCACGCCCCCGATCGACAGGATCACCAGGATTCCGTGTTCCGTCTGACGTGCCAGGCGGACCACCCTGTCGATCTGACCGCCAAAGAACCAGGCCACGTAGACCAGCACCGGTACGGAGATGGCGGCCGCCAGGGTGTCGTAGATGAAAAACACCGACGGTCGCAGGTGCAAGGTGCCCGCCGAGAAGAAGATGGAGAATCGCAAGCCCGGGGTGAACCGCCCCAGGAAAACCACCTTGCTGCCGAACTTGCGGAAGTAGGCCCGCACCCGTCGCTGCCGACGGGGCGTGAAGTAGCGCTGCGCCCACGGGCTGAGCAACACCCGACGGCCGAACCAGCGGCCCAGCAAGAACGCGAAGGTATCGCCTGCCAGGACCGCCGTGAAACAGACGGCGAAGGCCTTGTGCAGATTCAGCACGCCCTTGTACGCGAAGTAGCCAGCCGCGATCAGCGACACATCTTCGGGAATGGGCAGGCCCAGGCCGCACAGCAACAGGATGCCGGCCAGCCACATATAGGCCCCAACTGGAGTCAACGCGGACAGGTGCTCGATGAACCATTGCATCTGCTGCTCGGCATCGCTTGAATATCACGAACAGTGGAACACGTCGCAGGGAGGTTTGGCCAGCGGCGCTCCGTCGCTCCGTCGGATGCCGACTTTTTGCGACGTTGACATCGCGCGAAGCGGCACGTAGCTTTGGCGGTCGCCGGAGGCCAACCTGATGAATAATCTTCGCATTTCCGTCGCTGGTAGCATCGTCGCCGCCCTCTTCATGCTGGGCTGCACCCCTGACTATCCAAAGTGTGACACCGACAAAGACTGCGCCGCGAAGAAGGAGTTCTGCGTGGCGGGCAAGTGCCAGCAGTGCCGGAGCTCAACGGACTGTCAGGGGGGCTTCGCCTGCAACAGCGGCCGCTGCGACAAGATCCCCGGCTACTGCCAGAACAAGTCTCAGTGTCCCGCCGGTCAGGACTGCGTGGCCAACCGATGCCGCGCCTGTACCACAGACAAGGATTGCCCCGCCGGCGCGAAGTGCTGGAAGGGTGCCTGCGACACGCGCAAGCACTGCGCCAAGGACGATGATTGTGCGCAGAACGAGGACTGTGTGAACGGGATCTGCACTTCCGATAAGTCCCGGGCCGCCGCCCCCGTCAAGTGCACGCTGGGCAGCGTCTACTTCGACTTCAACGAATCTGCTCTGACCACCGACGCCACGTCAACTCTGGCCAAGAACGCCGACTGTCTGAAGCAGGTTCCCAACTCTCTCACGGTCGTGGGTCACACCGATCCGCGCGGAACGGCCGAGTACAACATCGCGCTGTCCGAACGCCGCGCACAGTCGGTCCAGGCCCATCTGTCGCGGCTGGGCGTCAATGGCGCGCGCATGGCCATCTTGCCCCGTGGCGCCATCGACGCGATCGGAACCAACGAGCCAAGCTGGGCGCAGGATCGTCGTGCCGACTTCAAGTGGCGCTAGCGCCGGGATAACCGCTCGATCGCGGGGGCCCGTAGCGCGGCAAAGTCTGTCTTGGGCGTGGGTGCCCCTGGCCGGGCTGTTGTTCGTGGCGGGTGGGGGTCTACCCGGATGCACCACCAGCTCAGAAGGCGAGGCGATGCGCCATGACATCGGCGACCTGCGCACGCGCCTCGACGCCATAGATAAGCGCGACGCTGAGTACAAGGAGCAAGTCGTCCGCCTGAAGAAGGTGCTGGAGGAGGCGACGGCGCTGCTGACCCGGAACTCCGCCGACGTCGGCGCCAAGGCGGCCAAGAACGAAGCGGACATCGCGGTGCTGACCGGGCGCATCGAGGAACTCACCCACGCCATCGAGCCTCAGCTCCGCCAGGCCACCGCCGATCGGTCGCTCCTCGAAGCGCGTCTCGCCGCGCTCGAGCAGACCCAGAGCAAGATCGCCGACAAGGTCGCCCTCACCGTACCCGATGACAAGGAGCAGCTGTGGGCGCAGGCCGCCAGCCGGCTGTCGTCCGGGCAGCGCGACGAAGGACGCCGGTTTTACCGCACCTTCATCCAGCGGTTCCCGC
>JBDSME010000095.1:0-9016 GCA_039916065.1 Polyangia bacterium | reverse complement strand
ACGGCCAGAGCAATCGCCGTGACCACCCAGTGAATCAGGAAGCTGCGCATGGGCACAGTCTGCCTCTTCGCGACGGTTGGTGCACGGTCCTTTTCAGACGAGGCGCCTGCTAGATTCCCGGCGTGGCCGAAGCTCAAACAGAACAACGCCTCGCGTATCCAGCCCGGGTCCTGGACCTGGGGACCCGCGACTTCGCCGAGGTCTGGGCCTTGCAGAAAGAGCTGGTGGCGGCGCGGCAGCGCGACGAGATTGCCGATACGCTGGTCCTGGTGGAACACCCGGACGTCATCACGCTCGGGCGCGGCTCGCACCGAGAAAACCTGGTCAACGTCGGCGAGATCCCCACTTTCGAAATCGAGCGAGGCGGTGATGTCACCTACCATGGACCCGGTCAGCTCGTGGGCTACCCCATCTTGTTGTTGCGACCGACGGAACGGGATCTCCATGTCTATCTGCGCAATCTCGAAGAGACCCTGCTGCGGACGGTGGGAGATTTCGGCATTGCCGGCGGGCGCAATCCTGGCTGGACCGGGGCCTGGACTCAGGCGCTGCCGGGCGCGCCGGCACGCAAGCTCGCCTCCATCGGCGTGGCGGTCAAAAAGTGGGTCACCCTCCATGGATTCGCCCTGAACGTGTCCACCGACCTGGCGCGCTTCTCCGCCATCAATCCGTGCGGACTGGAGGCGGGCGTGATGGGGTCAATCTCCACGGTGGTCGGTCACCCCGTGGACATGGGCGTCGTCAAGCAAAGCGTTCAGCGCCACTTCTCCGAAGTTTTCGGGCGCGCCACCTTGCTCGCCTGAACCATCACCCTGACGACTCCCCTGGACGACCCAATGACCACCGCCACGCCTCCGCCGCCGGCCCCCCCCTACCCCCGCGCCATCGCGGTGGAGGACCCCGCCGATCCCCGGCTCGCCGACTACCGCCACCTCAAGGATCGCGACCTCAGCAGCGAAGGCGGTCGCTTCATCGCCGAGAGCGAGGGGGTGGTGCGCCGGCTGCTCTCCAGCGGCCTGGTCGTTCACTCGGTTCTTGTGACCCCCACCCGCCTCGCCTCGCTCGCCCCGGCGCTCGGACCTGTGACCTGTCCGGTGTACGTGGCTCAGCAGGTCCTGCTCAGCGAGATCGCCGGCTTCCCCGTGCACCGCGGATGCCTGGCGGTGGGCGAACGGCCCGCGCCGCGCCCGCTGGCCGCGGACGCGCGCGCGTTGCTGGTCCTCGAGGATCTGGTGGACGCCGACAACCTTGGCGCCTCGGTGCGAAACGCCGCCGCCTTCGGCGTGGACACGCTGATGCTGTCCCCGCGCTGCGCGGATCCGTTCTATCGCAAGGCCATTCGCGTGGCCATCGGCGCCACCTTCACGCTTCCGGTCATACGGGCCACCCGCTGGCCGCAGGATCTGCTCGCCTTGAAGGAGCAGGGATTCACGGTGCTGGGCGCGGCGCTGGGCACGCCGGCGACCCCGCTGGCCTCGTTGCCGCGACCCACGAAGTTCGCGCTGTTGCTGGGATCGGAAGGGCCAGGATTGACCCGCGGGGCGCGCAACGCCTGCGACGAGCTGCTCACGATCCCGATGGCGCCCGGCGCCGACTCGCTGAACGTGGCGACCGCCGGGGCCGTGGCGCTTTTCCACCTGCAGCAGGCGGCGGCGCGGGCGCCGGCGCGCTGACCGGTTCGACGGCGGGGGACGGCAACCGTTCCCAGTTGACGAACAACCGCCGCGTGGTGGGCTGACAGGTGGGGCAAAAGCAGGCATCGCCGTCCCCCACCCTCACCGCCCGGATCGTGGTGCCGCAGACCGGACAGGGTTTGCCGTCACGTCCGCGCACCGACAGGAAGTCCCGCACCTTCACCTCCACCGGCTGCGCGCGGCTCTGAATCACGGCCACGGCGTGCCGCAACACCTGCCCGATCGCCACGAACAGCCGATCGAGATCGTCGTCATTGAGTTGCCGCATGAAGGTCTTGGGGTGAATCCCGGCGGCGAAGAGGATCTCGTCCGCGTAGGCGTTGCCGATCGACGCCAACGCGCGTTTGTCCATCAAGAACATCCGCACCTGATCGCGCCGCTTGCGGGCCAGCGCCCGGAAGAGCGTCCGATCGAAGGACGGCGACAGCACGTCAATCCCGAGTTCCGCGTAGACGGGAATGCGGCCTTCGTCGGCCGTGTGCGCCACGTACACCTTCCCCATGCGCTTGTCGTCGATGTACCTCAGCTCGCTGCCGTCATCGAACACCAGGGCGAATCCAAGCGCCGTCGGATCCTTTTCACGCGTACCCTCCCCGGCCCCCAGAACCTTGTACCGTCCCACCAGCATGGCATTCACCACCAGCACCAGCTGGTCGCCAGCGGGGCGCGCGAAGGCGAAGCGCATGAAGTGGCCTCGTCGGTCGACAGTGCTGACCAGGCCACCCACCAGGATGCCGGGGAATGGCTCCGGCACCATCACCCTGAGGACGGTCGGATCGCCCAGGCGCGCCGCGGTGACTCGCTTGCCGACCATCACCTGGCGCAGCACCCGCTCGACGCGGACCAAATCTGGCAGTTCGGGCATGCTGCTTGAATCTGACACTGCTGGTGCGAAAGCGGAAGACGATCCAGACTCCTGTCATGCCGCTCCCCGCTCAGATAGTCGTGACGCTCACAGTGCTGGGCTGCGCGGCCATGATTGTCCACCAGATCCGGGATCTGCTGCGGCGCAAGCGCAACCTCAAGCACTTCGAACGCGACGAGCCACTGGAAAAGGCCGGCGACTGGGACTGACCCCCGGGCCCGGGGCCCTCTTCCGCATTCCGCTTGGCGCTCAGCCCGTGACGCCGCTGCGACGCAGGTATTCGACGTAGTAGTCGGCGTCGCGGCGCTCTTCGAGCTCACCGCGCTCGACCGCGTCCTGGCACAGCTTGCGGATGTCACCGATGCGCCGTGACGGCGCCAGCGCGAACGCCTCCATGATGGCGTTTCCCAACCCGGGAGGAAGCGGCGGAACGCGCGCGTCCAGCTCGCGAATGGCCAGGATGCGTTCCTTGAGCGCGTGAATGTTGGCCACCGCTTCCTGGCGGCGACCCGGCCGGCGCGAGGTGACGTCGGCGCGCGACAGATCCAGCAGATCGTCCAGATCACCGCCCATCTCGTGGTCGAACCGGCGAACGGCCGCGTCGGTCCACGACGATTCGTAGGCGTTGGCGCGGAGGTGATGAAGGATCAAGAAGCGGATCTTCTGCCGCAACGGACGCTCGAACCCCAACCGCTTGGCGATTGGATCGAACATGCGCGCGCCGATCTCGGCGTGGCGGTGAAAGGTCACCCGGCCATCCGGCAGCAACACCCGCGTCGGCACCTTGCCCACGTCGTGCAACAACGCCGCCCAGCGCACCGCCGGCGTGGGGACGGACTGCCGCACCACCTGCTTGGTGTGCTCCCACACGTCCTTGTGACGGCGTCCTGCCTCCTGGGAAAAGTCCACGGTCGCTTCCAGCTCCGGCAGCACCGCCCGCAGCACCCCGCTGTCGTGCATCCACTGCAGTCCCAGGTCGAGCCCGCGACTCATGATCACCGCTTCAATCCCGGTACGGAGGCGATCGGGCCCCACCTGCACCAGCGTGGGCGCGGCCTCGCGCGCGGCCTCGGTGATCGCGGGATCGGGCAGGTGTCCTTCGGTGGCGACCAGCCGGGCCACCTCCAGCAGTGCATCAGGCCCCGCGCCAATCAGGCCGGCCGACGAGCTCAGCGAAGCCATCTAAAACCTGCCCAAACCTGCCAAAACCTACACCACCAAAACGGCGCTACGCCGAAGAGGTGATCTTCTTTTTGTCCTGTTCGCGCTTACGAATCAGGTGGTCCACGATCGGCTGCGCCTGCTTCATGCGCCCGGCCAGGGTCTTTTCGGAGATGGGATAGTTGGTCCCAAACTTCGAACCCTCGTCGTACAAGAAGGTTCCCACCTCTTCGTCGTCGACGAAGGTAGAAATCTTCTTCTTCGAGTACACCGCCTTCAACAGAATTCCCCAGCGGCTGTCCAGCCAATCGACCAGATCGCCCAGCGACTCACGGAAGGTCTTCAGCTCTTCGTCCAGGTTGGCGTAGTTTTCGGAGAAGCGATCGCGAAACGCAGCCGCGTCCTGTCCGCCTTCCGCCACGATCTTCGCCAGCGCCAAGCGCAACAACACCACATCCTCCGCGTGACGCGACGGCGGATCCACGTTGCTGTCCTTGGGGTTGATGATGTGCACCACCGCGGCGGCGGCAATCTCCCTGACCCCGTGCTCGAGATCGGAGTCAGACACCGCCTCCAGCAGGACCTTCAAGTCGAACGGAAGGGAAATGAGACCTCGCGAGAGCGTCTCTAGAAACCTGCGCTCGAGATCCTTATCCATGACCAGACTTTGGGGCAGCAATTACGGTACCGGAAGGGGGGGAACTGGTGAAGGGCCGATAGTACCCGATTTTTGAAAGGTTGACAGTGGAACTTACGATATCTCGCGCTGCCCTGGCTCGCAGCATCCCGCACAGGCCGCGTCCAGCGCCGCCGCCGCCGCCCCCGCAAAGCCAGCCAGTGGGCCAGGGGGCAACTCCAGCGTCAGCACGGGGAGAAACCGGTCGACGCCCAACCAGCTGCCCAGCGATCCGGGCGTCGGATAGCCGATGTTTTCGCGTACCGGCCAACCAGATGCCCGCGCCACCAACTCGGCCCATGTCTGGGCGGGCCCATCGTAGTTCACACAGGCAAACGGGGCATGCACCGCCACCACGGCGTCGATCCGTTGCTGTTCGATGAGCCGCGCCAGCAGCGCGGTTTCGGGTTCAGACAGCGGCGCCGGGCCGGGGTGGTAACCCGGCGCATGAGCGGTGACGAAATTCCGCGCTGGAAAGTTGCGGTTGAGGTCCACGTCGCTTGCTGCGTTTTTCAGCCCCGACGCCACCCCGTCGGGATTCAACGCGGGGATGATGGTGATGGCCACCCCGTCGGGACCTCCGGGCGCGAGGTTGTGGGCACCTCGTGCAGGAAAGGCTCCCAGCCGGGCCGCGAGCTCCAGCAGCGCCTCGACGCTGGCCGGCTCATCTCCATGCACCCCACCCACGAACAAGAGCTGGAACGCACCAGCAGCCGGAAAAAACGTGCCGCGCACGATGGGCCTCCCCAGGCGCGAACGGCCCCAGACAGAGAGCATACCGGCGCGGGTCAAGGCGTCCACGCGGTCTAAGACGGCCTGCCCGACGACGGTGCGTCCGCCTGCCCCGTCCCCCTGCCCCTGCCCCTGCCCCTGGTGCGGCGCCTCGTCCTCGGCCTGATTGCGCGCGTCACCTCCTGCGGCCGGGGGTGATGGTTCTGGATCGTCTGCCACTGCTTTTCAGTTTCCGCTGACGCCATCGCCACCGCAAGCGTCGTTGCCCCACCGGGTGGGGGGTACTAGACTTCGCATCTGATGTTAAAAAATGTGCTTCCCGGGCGGCGTCGCAGGGGGCCAGCTCCAATCGGCGGTGGCGTCAGCAGCGGTGGATTGCTGGCTGCCATCCTGTTCGTGAGTTTCATGCTGTCGTCGGCGGACCTCTTCGCGGGACCACGCTCGGGCGGCAGTTTCGGAGGAAGGTCGTTCCGCAGCAATGGCGGAGGCTTCAGCAGCGGACCGCGCAGCAGCTACGGACAAGGGTACGGCTACGGCGGCGGCAGCAGGCCCAGCTTCTTTTTCATCCCGAGTTTCGGGTGGGGCTGGGGCGGTGGCGGTATGGGTTCCGGCGGGGGCTTTGGTTCGCTGGTGGTGCTTGGAGTCCTTGGGATAGCTGCTTTCTCGCTGGTCCGCATGGTCCGCCGCAGCCAACAGGGGGGGCTCGGCGCCGGTGGTTGGGGATGGAATCAGCACCCCGACGATGACGCCGACGTCGCCGGCCGCGGTTACGTCTACCGGATGCAGGTCGCACTGGGACGGTCCGCGCGCGGAATTCAGGATCGCCTGGCACAGTTCGCCGCCGAGGGTGACACCAGCACGGAAGGTGGTCTTGCCTCCTTGCTGCAACAGACGGCGCTGGAGCTGTTGCGTGAAAAGGATTCCATCCGGGCCGCCTCGGTGGGCGGCACCGGGCCGATGTCCCTGACCAACGCCGAAACCAACATGAACGGTGTGGCCCTGGCCGAAAGGTCCCGCTTCCAGGTCGAACGGGTGCGCGGCGCCGATGGTCGGGTTCGTCGCTCGGATGTCGCGGCGGAAGAGGGCAAGGAAGCCCTGGAGTTCGTGGTGGTCACGCTGGTGGTGGCGACCCGCGCTCCGCTTGGCAGCTGGAAGGAAGTCAGCGACCACGCCGAGATCGAGGCTTACCTGCGCCAGCTGGGGGGGCTGTCCGGGGCCGGGCTGTTGGGACTGGAGGTCATATGGACTCCCGCCGACCCCAACGATTCACTGACCGAAACCGATCTGATGACCACTTACCCGGACCTGCGAAGCCTCTGATAATCCTATCCGATTTCCTGCCGAGCGCCCTGCCGATCGCCTGCCGATCGCCTTGCTGTCGTCGTGCAGTATCCGGAAGTGTCTGTCCGCGCGGACCTACTGGAGATCACAGGGGTTTTGCAGGGGTTCTGAATGTAAGCTGGCTTGATTATCCCCGACGCCACGGATACAGTTTGCAAGGTCAGCGTACGGAGCTGACCGCATGCAGAAGCTGATCATCGAGGATGACGAGGGGAGGACGACGGTCGTCCCTTTGGTACGGGATGAGCTGACCATCGGTCGCAAGGAAGGAAACACCATCCGCCTGACCGAGCGGAATGTATCGCGCCGACACGCGCGTCTGTTCAAGAAGAACGGCGACGTCTGCGTCGAAGATTTCGGCAGCTTCACAGGCGTCAAGGTCAATGGCGTTCGCATCTCGGCAGCCACGGTGCTTCACGACAGCGATCAGGTTCTGATCGGCGACTACAAGCTGGCGGTGCGTTCGGAGACGACGGCCATCGAAACCGAACAAATGCCCGCCACGGTCCCGGGCCTGCCGGCCGCGATGCTGGGGTCTTCCGGCAGCAGCGCCGCGGCACCCGGGGACCTGGCTGGCGCCGTGGCGCAGGCCCGCGCCGACATCCCCGCTCGCCTGGACGCCGCGCCCACCATTCCCCTGCGTACCCTGGAGGAGCAGGGCCGTGCGCCTCAGCTCCCGAACGCCCACCCCGCACGTCTGGTGGTGGTGACCACCGAGCTCGCCGGCATGGAGTTCCGGATGGATCGCCCCTCCCTGGTCATCGGGCGGACCGAAGAAAACGATATCATTATCAATCACGCCTCCATCTCCAGACACCACGCCAAGGTAGTGCGCGACGGCGATCGCACCACCATCGTGGATCTGCAGAGCGCGAACGGCGTACGGGTGGCGGGAGAATCGTACGAGCGCGTGGACGTGCAGCCAGGCGACGTGATCGAGCTGGGGCACGTCAAGCTGCGCTACGTGGGGCCATTCGAGGCATGGACTTACAATCCGCGCGAGTTCAAGCCGCGGTCGGGCCGCAAGGTGAAGATGGCGGCCGCGGGCGCTGGCATCGCGCTGGCGGTGGTGCTCGTGGTGAGCCTGCAAGGCAAGACGGAACGGAAAGAGGAGCCCGCCGCGCCCGTGGTCGCCGTGGCCGTCCCTCATCCGCCCGACGCTCCAACGCCGGCGGCGCTGTTCGCCGAGGCCACCAGCGCCGCGGGCAGCGAGAACTGGGACAAAGCAGTGAGTGCCCTCGACCTGCTGCTGAGCCGACCGACCACCGAGCCGGAAGTGGCCGCGGTCGCCCCCGAGGCGGTCGAACTGAAGCGCAAGGTCGACTTCGAACGGCGAAGCGCCGAGGTCTTCGCGTCGTTCCAGAAGGCGGTGGAGGACAAGGAGCCGGACGTCGCGCTCTCCCGTTTTGAAGAGCTTCCCGCGGACAGCGTCTACAAGAGCCGCGCCGAGCCGGCGCTGGCAGACGTCAAGACGCTCTTTTTGGCCGCGCACCTCGATCTCGCTGATTCGGCGCGGACGCAGGGCCGGTGTGAAGAGGCCGCCGCCGAGATTGAGAAGGTGCAGCAAATCGATCCCTCGAACCGCCAGGCGCGCGACATCATCCGCAAGTGCAAGACGCGACCCGCGGTCGCGCCTGCCCCCGCCGGGCGTCCGGTCGCGGTCGCCGCGGCCACCACGGGTTCCGCCGCCGCCGAGTCGCGGGAGGCGCCGATGGCGCCGCGGCCCGTGACCCTACCGCACCCCGTAGCGCAGCCGGGGACCACCCCACCCGCAACGGTGGCCAAGGTCGCCCCGGCTCGCCCGGCCACCACGCGTACTCCGGGCGCCGCCGGAAGCGGAACACGGGGCGCAGTGGCCACCAGCAACACCACTTCGGAAACCGCGGGCGGTGGCGATGAAGCAACCCCCGCCGACTTCGGCGATCTCATCCGGCAGGCCCGCGAGGCATGGCTGCACCAACAGTGTGGATCCGCCATCGAGCTCTCGCGGCGCGCCCTGAGGGTGAGGCCCGGCGCGAGTGACGCCCACCAGATCATCGCCGTTTGCGCCTGCTCCACCAAGGACAAGGATGGCGCCCTCCGCTCTTACAACAAGCTGGACGAACGCAGCCGGGCCATGGTGCGCACGCTGTGCGCGCGCACCGGCGTCGAGCTAGCCGAGTAAGCGGCCCGGGAGGGCTAGCCCTGGCATCTTACGGGGGCATGGTTCGCTGCCGCTCACATGCCCCCGGTCCCCCCTCGCTTCACCCGGCAAAGCCGGGTTACGTTCGCCCGCGAAACGGGAGGGAGGCAAACAAAATATTCGTCGCGACAGACCGACTAGCCCTGGGTCCCAGAGCCGTGCGGGAGTGAGGGGCGTCGCGACAACTGTCGGTCCAAGCTCGAACAGCTACCTGGGCCTCGAGCTCGCATACGCCAGGTCGAGCCAACCCGAACTCCTTCCCTGCAGCCAGCAAGAGGAGGAACATCGGATAAGGCATCTCGTGCACCGCTATCGCGGGCGGGACGGGGCCACGCCCGTGTTAGCGTGCGCGCCAATGATCGCCG
>JBDSME010000094.1:0-3332 GCA_039916065.1 Polyangia bacterium | reverse complement strand
TGCCCAGGCGCTGACTCTCACTGCCCTGTTCGTATTGCTATCCGTGGGCATCGAGCTGGTGCTGGGGTTCGTGCTGGCCCTGGCGTTGCGAGATCGTGTTCCCGGCAAGCCGGTGATCCTCACAATCCTGCTGATCCCGATGATGCTGTGTCCGGTGGTGCTATCGCTGTTCTGGAACCTGATCTTGAACGGCAACTACGGGGTGCTGAATCAGATCCTGGCGTTCTTGCACCTGCCGCAGCCGCAGTGGTTGACCAACGATGATCTCAAGCTGGTGTCCGTGCTGCTGGTCGACGTCTGGATGTGGACCCCGTTCATGATGTTGATCTCCCTGGCGGGGCTGAACGCCATCCCCAAGTACATCTACGAAGCGGCGGAGATCGATCGGGCCAGCCGCTGGATGGTGTTCCGCACTATCACCCTGCCCATGTGCGCCCCCCTACTGGGGCTGGCTGTCCTGCTGCGTGCCACCGACGCCCTGAAGCAGTTCGACCTGGTGATGGCGCTGACCGGACCGAACGACGCCTCGACGCAAACTCTGTCGGCCCGCATCTATCAGGTGGTCTTCCGAGAATACAAGGTGGGGCTCGGATCGGCGTATGGCGTGGTGATCCTGGTGGCGGTCATCGCGGTAGCGACCATCTTCGTTCGCTACATCGACAACCTGAACAAGCGCCAGGGCAAGGCGGAGGTCTGACGCCTTGAACCTGCTCCGCGGCCTCGTGATCGCGCTTTATTTCGGTCTGGCCACCCTGCCCCTGGCCTGGCTGGCGCTCACCTCTGTGAAGACGTACGAAGATACCATCAGCGCCAACGTCAAGTTCATTCCCGGCGCCGGACCCGCTACCGACGATTCGGTGCGGTTCGCCCCCACGCTGGACGCCTACCGCAACCTGTCCCGGCCCGTCGCCGGGACACCGAACGACTTTTATCACTACCTCGGAAACAGCATCTTCATCGGGGTTCTGTCCACGCTGGCCGCCGTTTGTCTGGGAACGATCTGTGCCTACGGGTTTTCCCGCTTTCGGCTGGCGGGGACGCACGACTGGCTGTTCTTCATCCTCTCGACGCGATTCTTGCCTCCGCTGGCTGTGGTGGTCCCGGTGCTGGTGATGTACCGCTGGTTTGCCCTCGAGAACACCCACCTCGGCCTGATCCTGCTTTACACCAGCTTCAATCTTTCCCTGGCGGTGTGGCTGATGAAGGGGTTCGTCGATGAGATCCCGCGGGCCTTCGAGGAGGCGGCGCTGGTGGACGGTTATTCGCGGTTGCGCACCTTCGTACGGGTGATCGTGCCGCAGGCCGCCACCGGAATGGCGGTGACGGGCGTGTTCTGTTTGATCTCGTCGTGGAACGAGTTCGGATTCGCCATGACTCTGAACAACTACGACGCCAAGACGGTGCCGGTGTATTTTGCCGGGCTTCAGGGAAACATCGAAGGCGTTCCCTGGCCGCAGATCGCCGCCGGGATGATGATCTTCGTCGCGCCCATCGTGTTGTTCACGGTGCTGGTGCGCCGCCATCTGTTGCGCGGAGTGACGTTTGGAACCATCAAGCAGTAGCCACGCCACCGCGGACGGCGCTCAGGCGAGGCCGCCCGTGGGCAAGAGCGAACCCGGCGCCGGACGGCTCATCGTCCAGCTCGATCGGGCGGTGCTGGTGGCCCTGGCCGCTGGACTCGCTCTATACGTGATGCCCTTCTGGGCCGAGGGGCGACTGCGCGTGGCGTTCTGGCTGACCCTGGCGGCCACGGTTGTGCACATCTACACGTCGCACCAGCGCGCCGCTGCCGCTGCGCCCGGCCCCGTGGTCGTCGATACGCCCAAAGAGGCTCCATGAGCTTTCTGGCGCTGCAGGGGCTGCAAAAGACCTACGCTGACGGCACCCAGGCGGTGAAGGGAATCGATCTCAGCATCGAGAAGGGCGAGCTGATCGTCCTGCTGGGACCGTCCGGCTGTGGCAAGACCACCACGTTGCGCATGATCGCGGGGCTGGAGCTGGCCACGGCGGGTACCATCCGTATGGGCGATCAAGACGTCACCGCGCTGCGCCCCTCACGGCGGGATGTCGGAATGGTGTTTCAGTTCTACGCCCTTTACCCCCACCTGACGGTGCGCGAAAACATCGGCTTTCCCTTGCGCGCCGCCGGGGTGACCGCTTCCGAAATTCACAGCCGCGTCGACGCCGTGGCGGCGCAGATGGACCTGGGCAAGCTGCTGTCGCGCTACCCGAAGCAACTCTCGGGTGGCGACCAGCAAAAGGTGTCGCTGGCGCGGGCCATCGTGCGCCGCCCCGCCGTCTACCTCATGGATGAACCGCTGGGAACCCTGGACGCGGATCAGCGGCTGGCCATGCGCGAGCTGATTCGCAGCGTGCAGCTATCGTCCAAGGTGACGACGATCTACGTCACCCACGATCAGGAGGAGGCCATGAGCCTGGCCGACCGCATCGTGGTGATGGAGGGGGGACGCATCCGCCAGGTTGGGACGCCCGCCGAGGTCTACGACCAGCCCGCCGATCGGTTCGTGGCCAAGTTCGTGGGCAGTCCAGGCATGAACTTCATCACCGGACACATCGCCGAACGTGACCAGGGTCCGGTCTTCGTGACGGAGCAGGGGCAGGTCCCGCTGCCCCTCGCCAGCGGTGGCGCGGCGCCGGCACCGACGACGCTGCACTCTGGTCAGGCAACCCTGGGGATCCGTTGCGAGCACGTGCACCTGGACCCCACCGGCCCGATCACGGGCACCGTGGTCGCCGAGGAGTATCTGGGAAACGCCAGCAATGTGCACCTGGACACGGCCCTGGGACGCCTGATCATGCGAGCCGAAGCCGCCTGGTCTTCGGACGCCGCGTCACTGTCCGAGCATGCGAGGGGGGATAACGGTGATCGACCGCCGCGCAGGACAGGCACCCAGATCCGGCTGCGGTTCGATGCCTCGCAAGTGTCGATCTTCGATGGCGCCACGGAGCAACGTCTGTGAACATCCCGGCTACTCGCCTCGCCAACTTGCCCGGCACCAACCCCACGCCTGACGAGACGGCCGCCGCCTCGGAGGCACCTTTCCTGACGGTGCAGGGAGTGTCCAAGCGGCTCGGTCACACCCAGGCGCTGCGGGAGGTCAGCCTGCAGGCGCGCGCCGACGAGCTGCTGGTGGTGCTGGGCCCGACGGGAGCGGGCAAGACCACCCTGCTCCGAGCCATCGCGGGCCTGGAACAGCCTGACTCCGGGACCATCGCCATGGCGGGCGAAGACGTGACGGGTTGGGATCCGGCCCGCCGCGACGTGGCCCTGGTGTTTCAGAACTTCTCCCTCTATCCGCGCTGGACAGTGA
>JBDSME010000093.1:0-2861 GCA_039916065.1 Polyangia bacterium | reverse complement strand
AGGGGGACGGACTCGCCCCAGGGAGATCCGGGTGGTCCCACCACCGGTGCCAGCAAGGACGCGGCGGTGATGTCCGCCAGGGTCAGCACGTTGCCAACCAGGTAGCGTCCCGGATCGTGTTCGAGGGTGTTCTCAAGCCGTTCCATGCCGTCCAGGATCGCCGTCTCCATGGTCGCCAGGGTGGCGTCGTCTCCCGGGTACAGGCGCCCCAGCCGGCGTTCAAAAACAGGCGACAGCAGGCGACCGGTCCACCGCACTTTTCGGCTGTAGCCACGGAAGAACAGCTTTGTCGTCAACCCCCGTTTTCGCAGCAAGTGCCCGTAAACCCAGTGCCGCACCGCCGGACCCACCGCATTGTCCAGATACGTCTGCAGGGCCAGCACCAGGGCGCGAAGTCCCTCGTCTTCCGGCAGCAGCCGCCGCTGAGGATAGGTATCCTCAAGGTAGAGCGCGATGGTGCCCGAATTGTGAACAACGCGCGGGCCATCGATCAACAGGGGGACGCTGGCCTGGCCCCCCAGACGCCGGTTGATGCGGGCGTGAGCGCCCGGGAACAGATTACGCACCTCGTAGGCCAGACCCTTTGCGTCCATGTGCCAGCGAACCTTTTCGCAGAAAGGCGAGCGCGGAAACTGGTGCAAGATCCGGACGGGCCGCACGGCTATTTGGGTTTGCGAGGACACGAACTCAATCAGCATAGGTCGGGGCCGCCGATAAACAAGGAGCGATGTCATCCCGGTATCCGCGCGGCGGGGCAGCGGCGGCGGCGATGAACCGATACCATTTCAGCCCGGTACTCGAACATGCCATCAACGTCGAAGACGCCAGCCCGCGCCAGCAGCAGCCGTCTGGCGGACGGCAGAGAGGCCTTCAATCGAGGCGACTTCTATCTGGCGCATGAACACTGGGAGGAAGCCTGGCGTGATGCGCGGGACCCGGACCGGCGCCTTCTGCAGGGCCTGATCCAGATCGCCGCCGGGTGCCACCACTTGAGGGAGGGCCGCCGTGACCCCGGGGCCCGTCTGATCAGTAAAGGCGCCGCGAAGCTCACCAACACCACCACCCCCGTCGCCACCCCCGAACTCGCCGCCCTCCCCGTGGCCGCGTTCCTCACCCGAATCGCGAACCTGCTCGCCGCCGCCACGTTGCCTGACCCCTGCTCGCTGAAACTGTGACAGGCAGGCTGCCCTTGCCCTTGGCCCGGCTCCTGCTCGGCGAGCTGATCAGCGCGGTGGGCGGCTTTGGGCCAAGGCTTCACTGAGGGCGTTGCGGTCGACGGACCCGTGACGGGTCCAGGCGAGCTGTCCCTGCGGGCCGATCAGGTAGGTCGCCGGCAGCGCGTCGTCGGGGGAAAACCGGGCGTCCAGGTTTGCCGCGGTCACCGACTCCGGTCCGAACAGGGCGATCGATCGCGTGAGCAGCTGGTTCGAGCGCGCGAAGGCCAGCGCGTCGGGCCGGGTATCCGGTCCTTCGAAGGTCACCGTCACCAGCTTCACCCACGGGGACTGGGCCAGCACCGCCGGAAACTCGTCTTTCAGTTCCTTGAGACAGGGGCCGCACCAGGACGCCCAGAAGTTCACCAGGGTCCATTGCCCGCGCAACTGCGAGAGCCGGAAGGGTGCCCCACCGTCCAGGTGCGCGAATGAAAAATCCAGGCCCGAAGCACCGGCTGGATTTGCCGGCGCCGGGGTGCCGCGGGCGGCGACGCGGGCGGCGCTGGCATAGCCATCCAGTCCGGTCTGCAGGAAACGCGCGAACTCCGCCACGTCGTTGGTGCTCGATGCGAAGGTCGCCAGGGTGGCGCCGTCGGTGGGATCGATGATGGCGTAGAACGGCAGGGCGGCGGTATCGAACCGCTCCACCTGCTCGGCACGCTGGCGGCCACAAACGGGCTCGTCACAGTCGGTGAACGCCTGAGCCAGCACCATCTGCTTCAGCCGATCGCGGATCTCCGGGCGCGGAAACAGCGAGAACTCCATGTAGCGGCAGTTGGTGCAGGTGTAGCCGGTGAAATCCACGAACACCGCCCGCCCCAGTTCGCGTCCGGTCGCCGAGGCCTTCGGCAGATCATCCTTGATCCAGGCGAAGTCGTCCGTTGCGCCACCGCTGGCGGCCCCCATGGCAGAGGTCTCATCTCCCGGATAAACGGCCGGCGGCAACCAGCCATCCAGCCAACCCCCCATGCTCTTGGTATCGCGCACGCCGGTCGCCGAATAGAGCGCGAACGCGAACATGATGATTGCCATCACCATACGCACCGGGCCGACACTCTTGGTCTTGCTGTCAGCCGACGGCGACGGCGACGGCAGGTTGAAGACGCGCAGCAGGTACAGCGCCGCCGCGAAGAAGATCCCGCCCCACAACGCCAGCACCAGCGGACGGGTGATCATGCCCCAGTGCCAGAGCAGATCCACGTTGGACAGGAACTTGAAAGCCCCCGCCAGCTCGAAGAAACCGAGCATCACCTTGGTGGCCACCATCCAGTCACCGCTCTTCCCGCGCAGCTTGTTCGCCCACGAGGGGAACATGGCCAGACAGAAGAAGGGGATGGAGAACGCCGCCGAGAAGACCAGCATTCCGATGGCGGGATAGAACCAGTGCCCCTTCGCCGCCTGGGCCAGCACCACCCCCACGAACCCCACCGTGCAGGTGAACGACACCAGGGTGAAGGTCACCGCCATCAGGAAAACGCCGATTGCCTGGCTGCCAAACGACCGGGAATCGCTGGTCAACTCGCGCTCCTTGGCGCTGGCGCGGGCGATCAAGCCGCTGGGGACGTTGATCTCGAACAGCCCGAACAGGTTGAATGAAAAACCGGCCAGCACCAGGAACAGGAAGATGTTGAACCCGGGCGAGGAGGA
>JBDSME010000092.1:0-2675 GCA_039916065.1 Polyangia bacterium | reverse complement strand
CGAAGAGCAACGTAACCATTCGCGGGGCCAGCCGAGAGACGACGGTGCTCGAGGGCGTGAACAACGAAAACCTCAACCCCGGTACGAAGAGACGCGCACTGATCGGCGGGGACGCCACCAACGGCCTCACCATCACCAAGCTCACCATTCGCAATCAGACTCCCCAGGACGGATCACAGGCCGAAGCACTTCGCCTGGAAAGCTGCGACAAGTGCGTCGTCACCGATGCCACCATTGTCAGTCTGCAAGACACCCTGCTCTGGAGCGGACGGCTTTACGCCAAGAACTGCCTGATAGAGGGCAACGTCGACTATATCTGGGGAACGGGGGCTGTCTATTTCGACGGGTGCGAGATCCGCACCATCGGCCGGACGGGCGTGATCGTACAGTCACGCAACACGGCCTCCGGCTATGGCTACGTGTTCGTCGACAGCAAGATCACATCCGACGCCGGACTGACCGGGATCGCGCTGGCCCGCATCGACGACAGCGTCTACCCGGCCAGTCACGTCGCCTACATCAACTGCCAACTTTCCAGCGGCATCGTCCCGTCGGGATGGACCATCACCGGCGGCGGCAGCACCTCGATGCTGCGTTTCTGGGAGTACCAGAGCATCGGCGCAAACGGACAACCCGTCAACGTCGGCTCCCGCACCGCCGGCTCGAAGCAAATCTCGGCATCGCAGGCGGCCATGATGCGCGATCCCACGGTCATTCTGGCCGGCTGGCAGCCGCCCGGGGTGTGAGCCTCAACCGGCCTGGCTGTCCAAGAAACCTGAAGGGAGGTTTGTCCCCCGACATTCATGGCTGATCCCAGGCTGAGGATGAGAGAGGGCACCTGATTCATGTGCCGTGGCGTCCATTCCTTCATGTCTTCCATGTCGTGCCAGCTCATCACTTTACTGGTGATCCTGATTTCCGTGGCGGAGGCCGGCGTGCCACGGAGTGCCGTCGCCATGGCGGCGTTGCCGCTCGGACAGCCAGGGGTGCGCCTCTCCTGGGTGCGCGGCCCGTCGGCCGCGGGTTGCCCGGATGCGACCACTATCGAGGCCGACACGGTTCGACGGCTGGGACACAATCCCTTCGCGCAGAGGCCCGCGCACTTCATCGAAGCGGTAGTTACCCGCGAAGTGGAATCGTACCGGGTGACGATCTTGATGCGCGATGGCGAGGGCAAGCTGCTCGGCAGTCGCGTTCTCAACAGTGGCGCGTCCGATTGCCGACCCTTGGCGACAGCTGCGGCGCTCACCATCGCTATCCTGATCGACCCCGATGCCCTTTCGCGGACCTCCGCGGATGCGCCGGCGCAACCCGTCGTGATGCCACCCCCGCCAGCCCCTGGCGCCCGAGAGGCGGCACCCAAGGCAGTCACGGCGCGGCGGGCTGGGCGAGTGATGGCGACGGGGCTGGTCGGTTGGGGACTGTTGCCCGACGCGGCGTTTGGAGCAAGCCTGGCTACCACCGTCGACGTTGGCCGATACGGGGCGGTGGGCATGGTGCTGGGCGTTCTCCCGGAACAGCGCTCGCCCATCAGCGGTGGCGATTTCGCCTTCGGCCTGTCGTTCGCGCAACTGGTGGGTTGCTTCGCACGCCCCGGCACGTTGGTCCGCCTGGAGCTCTGCGGGGGAGGGATGGTCAGCGCCCTGCACGTGGTGGTGTACGCGCCGGAGCCCGACAATCCGGGCCAGAAGTGGATGGTGGGAGCAACGGAGATGGCGCGTTCGGTCGTGAAGCTGGTCGGGTCGGCCGTCCTGGAGGTGGGTCTGAGCGCCAGCGAGGGTTGGCCGCGGCGGTCATTTTTCATTGCTGGAAGACCAACCGCCGGGAATACCGTCTTCGCACAACCCGCCGTTGCGCTGGCCGCCTGGATCGGCGTCGGGGTGGGTTGGCAATGAAGTATGCGGGTGACTTTGACCGGCCTGACAGCGGATCTGAATCATGAAGGTCAGCACGCGCCGAGACATTCACCTGGAGTCGACGGGAGACGGTCCCGGCGAACGGAAGCTCGACGTCCGCATAATCTTTGAGAAACACTGTCAATTCGTATGGCTATGCTTACAGCGTCATGGTGTCCGGCCCGCGGACCTGGACGATGTCGCCCAGGACGTATTTATGATCGTGCATCGCAAACTGCACACCCTCACGCCGAAGACGCGCGTCACAACATGGTTGTTTGGAATCTGTACGCGGGTGGCGGCGAACTACCGGCGGTTGCGGCGGTGGTCGCGGGAGCTCCCCAGCGGGGGGGGCATCGAGGACCGACCATCGACGCTGATGCTGGCCGACGAGACGCTGATCAGGAAACAGCAACACGAACTCGCCGAGCAGGCGCTCGACAAGCTCGACGTCGTCAAGCGCGCCGCCTTTGTCATGTTCGAGCTGGAAGGAATGTCGTGCGCGGAGATCGCCGACACGATGGGCTTGCCGCTCGGGACGGTTTATTCTCGGTTGCACGCCGCCAGGCAACAGCTGGAAAAGCGCTTGACGGCGGCCGCGACTTCACGGATTCCAGGATGAAGTTCGAGCATAAGTTCATTTCAAGGATAGATTCGCGATTGTTGGCGACACAGAGGGTGGAGTGAATCGAGCTGCTATGACTACCGGTGGAGAGGTGAAGTGATCATGGGTGGGAATTGGAGTGAGCCAGGACGGTGGAGCGATGATCCCTTTGGCGG
>JBDSME010000091.1:0-5808 GCA_039916065.1 Polyangia bacterium | reverse complement strand
CGGGTGCAGAAATTGGGGATGGTGGTGGACGTGGCGGCTCGACTCGGCCTGCAGGTCCTGGTGGCGACGGCGGGCCGCGCACAGCTGGGCGGCGCGCTTGCGCCCCACGTGTTCGTCGCGGACTACTTGCCTGGCCACCTGGCGGCGCGCCGGTCGTTTGCCGTGGTATCGAACGGAGGCAGCACCACCGGCTATCAGGCTTTGGCGGAAGGGAAGCCCGTGCTGGGGATCGCCTCGAACATGGACCAGCACCTGGCCATGACCGCCATAGAGGACGCTGGCGCCGGACTGTTGCTGCGTGCCGGTAACGTGGATGAGCAGGGCCTGGCCCAGGCGCTGGGTCACCTTGCTGACGACCCGTCTTTCACCGCGGCGGCCCGAGGTCTGGCCGATGAGTTCTCCCGCTGGGATGCCGCCGCCAACTTCGTCAACTTCGTGCGCGACGCGGTGACGGGAAGCGGTGAGCTGCCCGCCTGAACACCAACCAAAGCCTCAGACACGGTTGCGAAGCATCAGCTCCTTGGGGTGCGGATCAAGATAGGTCTGTCCCATGAGGTACGACACCTTGAGCACCCGCACGTAGTGTCGCACCAGCGTCAGGGGCACGATGAGCGGCACCAGCCCGCGGCGGTGATCCTCGATGACCGCCAGGGTCTCGCTTCGTGCTTCCGGCTCCAGCCGATCGCTGAAGTGACCGAACATGTGGGTCAGCACGTTGGCATGACGTCCGGCCGTGGCCAGCTTGGCCATGGCCGCCATGAAGCCGGCTTCGTACCGTTCGCGCAGCTCCTGGCGGGGCAGGGTCTTGCCGATGCCGACCAGGCGTCCCAGGCGCCGGTAGCCCGGCTCGTCGTGCGCGAGCAACGCCATCTTGTGGGCGGTGTGGAAGGCGATCAGAGATCGCAGGGTCCAGCGCGTGGCCCACAGCGCGGTCAGGCGGTGATAGGCGAAGATGCGCTCGATGAAGTTTTCCCGCAGCCTGGCGTCGCAGAGCCGTCCCTCCTCTTCGATGGGCAGATGGGGGAACGCCCGCTGCAACTCGGCCGCGAACAGCCCCTGGCCGGTCCTTTCTGCTGCGGGCGGCTGAGCCGGGGCTGCGCCCGGGGAACCGCCACTGTCCGCAACGGGGTAGCGTTTGACGCGCGTCAGCCCGCAGCTTGGCGAGTCCTTCTTCAGCACGTAACCGGACAGGGATTCCCCCGCCAGGGCGGCCACGCGGCGTCGCGCATAAGAGAGCATGCGCTCGGTCCAGTCTTCACCGGACCGCGGGGCGATCAGCCTGGTGGCACCCTCGTCGGTCGTGCCGGCGCGCTGACCCAGGCGGACCAGGCGCAGGGTTTCGCGCGGGATGCCCATCCCCACCTCCACCTCTGGACAGACCGGGACGAACTCCACGAACGGGCCGAGCTCTTCCACCAGGAAAGCGTCGCGCTTGTGCTGTCCGTCGAAGCGCACCTCCTGGCCCACCAGGCACGCCGACACCCCAATGCGCAGTGACAAAGTCTTTTCGATGGGGGTCGTTCCCTTCAGCCGCCTTGTTTTGCCTGACCCTGACCACGATAGAGCGCCAGCGCCTTTTCCTTCTGGATGGCGTGTTCCACGATGGGCGTCCGAGGTTGATGAATGTTGCGGTCATCATCAGTTCGCCGTTCGGGCAGGAACTGGCGCAGGTAGCCGCCCGCCGGATCGAAGCGCTTGCTCTGCAGGGTCGGATTGAAGATGCGGAAATAGGGTTGGGGGTCGCAGCCGGTCGACGCTGCCCACTGCCAGCCGCCATTGTTGGGCGCCAGATCCCCGTCCAGCAGCCGTTCCATGAAGTAGCGCTCTCCCCATCGCCAGTCGATGAGCAGGTCCTTGGTCAGGAACGAGGCGACGATCATGCGCACCCGGTTGTGCATCCAACCGGTCTCGGCCAGTTGCCTCATGCCCGCGTCGACGATGGGATATCCGGTGCGTCCCGCCTTCCAGGCCTCGAACCAGTCGGGACGGTTTTCCCAGGCCAGGTCACGAAACTGCGGCAGGAAGGCGCGCGTCTCCACGTCGGGGCGATGCCACAGCACATGGGTGTAGAACTCGCGCCAGACGATCTCGCGCAGGAACGAGCTGCGGCCCGAGCCTTCGCCGAAGGTGGCGTCGCCCAGCTTGAGATGCGCGATCACTTGCGCCGCCGTGAACGATCCGTTCTTCAGATAGATCGACAGGCGCGATGTTGCGTCGATGCCGGGCAAATCCCGCTCTACCTTGTACGACGACAGGTGCTGCGCCGCGAAGGTCTTCAGGCGCTGCAGGGCGGCCCCGCTGCCCGCTGGCGGGAGGGGGACCCGCACCCGCGGCGCGTTGGCGGCGATAAAGCGGTCGAGGTGATCCTCCGGCGGCGCTGCGTGCGCGTGCGCGTGGGCGTCATTAAAAAAGAGAGCTGGCCAGGTCAGCGCGAACGGCGTGGCAAGGCTGTCGTTCCCGTGGCCCCTCCGCTGTCGCTCGGGCCGCTCCAGGTAGGCCAGCCCCTGCTCTTGCGCGGCCACCCGTGCCCGGACGCGCGCTGACCCGAGCAGCTCGAACCACCGCCGCGCGAAGGCGGAGTACACCTGGAAATAGTGCGTGTCGTTCTTGCCCGCTGTCTCCTTGCGAAGCTCCTCGGGTTCGATGAGGAGGTGGTCGCTCTCCGTGTGGACGGGGATTCCCAGGCTGTCTCGCAGCAGCGTGGTGACGGCTTCATCGCGGCGCCGCGCGAACGGCTCGTAGTCGCGGTTGAAGGTGACGGTCGCGGGACGGCGTATCCCGGCATCATCCAGCTTCTGCACCAGCGAAGCGAACGCATCCAGCGGAACGCGATCGGCCACCCACAGATCGCCTCCGCAGGCGCGCAGTTCATCCCGAAGCTCCTTCAGGGTGGCCAGGAAGAAGGCGAAACGGTCAGCCGAGAAGTCGGGTCGCGCCAGAAACTGCGCATCGAAACAAAATATCCCCAGCACGCGCCCGCCGTGCTGGCTCCAGGCCCAGCGCAACGCCGGGTTTCCCGCCACCCTCAAGTCGCGCCGAAACCAGTGCAGGCCATAGGCAGCCTGACCAGGGCTTTTGCCCGGACCTGCGGCGGTCACGACCGCTACCGTTCGGCCTCTTTGCTCCCCACCACCGTCAGATTGAGGCCCACCTGCACGGACAGTGGCTTGCCGTCCACGGTGACGGTGGTCTTGCCGTTGTAATACCAGCCGAACGAGCCGGTAGAGAACTCCCGCTTGTCGGCGATGATCTCGGTGTTGCCGATGGTGATCTTGACGGCTTCCGCCTTCTCGAGGAACTGGGTCTTGGACACGGGACAGGGTGATTTCGCCATGACCGGAAGCTACCATCCCCGGCCGCGCTGTGGTGCGTCCTACGGTATTTCCTGGAGATTGGGGGGCGGCTCCCCTACGCTTGGCGGCTCCGTAGACTCCCCGAAAGGACCACGACCATGGACGTTCAGCTCTTCGACACCACCCTGCGCGATGGGACGCAGAGCGAGGGCCTGTCGCTCTCGGTCGAGGACAAGCTGAAGATTGCGCGGCTCCTCGATGGATTCGGGATCCATTTCATCGAGGGCGGCTATCCGGGGTCGAATCCCAAGGACATCGAGTTCTTTCGCCGCGCCCGCCAGCTCAGCCTGAAGCACGCCAAGCTGACCGCCTTTGGCAGCACCCGGCGCGCCGGCGGCAAGGCCGACGACGACGTCAACCTGCGCGCCCTCGTCGACGCGGAGACGCCGGTGGTCTGCATCTTCGGGAAGTCGTGGTTGTTGCACGTGATCAAGGTTCTGGGTACCAGCGCCGAAGAGAACCTGGCGATGATCCACGACAGCGTCCGCTTCTTGAAGGCCAAGGGGCGCGAGGTGGTCTACGACGCCGAGCACTTCTTCGACGGGTACCGTGCCGATCCTGCCTACGCCCTGTCCGCGTTGCGCGCCGCCGCCGATGCCGGCGCCGACTGGATCACCCTGTGCGACACCAACGGGGGCAGCCTGCCCAGCCAGATCAGCGAGATCGTCGCGGCGGTGCGCCAGGCCGTCCCCACGGCCCTGGGCATCCACACGCACAATGACGGTGATCTCGCGGTGGCGAACGCACTGGCGGCCGTGGATGCCGGGTGTACGCAGGTGCAAGGGACCATGAATGGATGGGGGGAGCGCTGCGGGAACGCCAACCTGATCTCCATCGTGCCCGCCTTGCAGCTGAAGATGGGGCATCACTGCGTTCCCGACGACAGGCTGGCCCGCCTCACCGAGCTGTCGCGCACGGTGAGCGAGATCGCCAACATCCGGCCGCGCGCCCACGCCCCGTACGTGGGCGCGTCCGCCTTCGCGCACAAGGGCGGCGCCCACGTGGCCGCCATCGAGAAGGTCACGGCGAGCTACGAGCACATCCCGCCGGAGCGCGTGGGGAATCAGCGCAAGATCGTGGTGTCCGAGTTGTCGGGGCGCGGCAACGTCCGGCTGCGTGCCGGCGAGCTGGGGATCGATACGGTGGGCGGCGAACGGGAGATGGTGACCCGGATCAAGGAGCTGGAGAACGCCGGTTATCAGTTCGAGGCCGCCGAGGGCTCGTTCGAGCTGCTGGTCCGGCGCGGCAAGCCCGACTTCGTTGCGCCGTTTGAAGTGTTGGATGTGGTGGTGATCTCGGAGCGCCGTCGCGGGAACAGCATGTTCGCCGAGGCCACCGTGAAGCTGAAGGTGGGCGCCGAGATCGTTCACACCGTGTCGGAAGGGACCGGGCCTGTGGACGCGCTGGACGGCGCCTTCCACAAGGCACTGAACGACTTCTTCCCGGTCCTGCGTGATGTTCGCCTGGTCGACTACAAGGTCCGCATACTCGACCCGGAGGCGGCCACGGGCGCCAAGACGCGCGTGCTCATCGAGGCGGCACGCGGGGAGGACCGCTGGAGCACCATCGGCGTCTCCCAGAACATCATCGAGGCCAGCGCCGAAGCCCTGGCCGACTCCCTGGCGTTGCCGCTGGCGCGCGCGGCCGCGGTGGGGACAGGCATTTCGCACGCCGCGGCGCTGAGCGGCAAGCAAGCCAGGTAAAAGACAGGGAGCCCGTGGGCGGTGGAGAGCACAAGGTGCGTGCCGAAAGCATCATTCATGCGGTGAATGGTTGCGATGCAAACATGTCATTTGATTCATCGACCAAGACAGGGCACCTTGTGAGGCATGGACAGCAAAGCCACCGCACCCCGCACTCTCTTTCAGAAGATTTGGGACCGCCACCTGGTGCGTCGCGAGACCGCGGACACGCCGGCTGTGCTGTACGTCGACCTGCACCTCATTCATGAGGTGACCTCCCCCCAGGCGTTCACCTGGCTGCGCGAACGCGGCCTGCGCGTGCGACGTCCCGAGCGGACCGTGGCCACGATGGATCACTCCATCCCCACCACGCCGCGGGGAGCGGACGGCAAGTTCAAGATCCTGGACAGCCAGGCCGCCGCCCAGATCGGTCAGCTCGAGACCAACTGCCACGAGTTCGGCATCGAGCTGCACGCGCTGGGGAGCGAAGGGCAGGGGATCGTGCACGTCATAGGGCCGGAACTGGGCCTGACCCAGCCCGGGATGACCATCGTGTGTGGGGACAGCCACACCAGCACGCACGGCGCTTTCGGCGCGCTCGCCTTCGGCATCGGCACCAGCGAGGTGTCGCACGTGCTGGCGACCGAGTGCCTGCTGCAGGGGCGCCCCAAGACCCTGGCCATCACCGTCAACGGCAAGCTCCGGCCGGGGGTGACGGCCAAGGACCTGATCCTGGCGGTGATCGCCCGCCTGGGCATCGGCGGCGGCACCGG
>JBDSME010000090.1:0-2580 GCA_039916065.1 Polyangia bacterium | reverse complement strand
GTCCGCTACTGGTTCCAGTACGACGCCACCAAGACGTACACCCTCGACTTCACCGGTGACGACGACGTCTGGCTCTTCATCAACAAGAAGCTGGCCGTCGATCTGGGGGGAATCCACTCAGCGGTCCAGGGGTCGGTCACTTTCGGGGCCGGGGCCGGGGCGGCGGGATCGGCGAAATTCGGGCTGATGAACGGCCAGGTGTACGAGGTGGCGGTGTTTCAGGCAGAGCGGCGGACCGACAGTTCGTCGTACCGCCTGACCCTCAGCGGATTCAGCGCCGCGGCCAGCGAATGCACGCCGGTCTGTGGCGACGGCATCCTGGGCATCGGCGAGGAGTGCGACGACGGCATGAACCCCGGCGGCTACGGCCAGTGTGCCCCGGGGTGCAAGCTGGGCGAGTATTGTGGCGACGGCATCGTCCAGCCCGACCACGAGGACTGCGACGACGGCGTCAACATCGGTCGTCCCTGCCAGTCCGGCTGCCGGACGCTGATCATCCGCTAACCCGGCGGCGGCCGCCGGGTGCCCAGGGACGTCAGCAGATCTGCCCCTACCTATAAACGGGGAAGTCGCGGGTCAGTGCGCCCACCTTGGTGCGTACCGTGGTGATGGTCGCCTCGTCGCGCGGATTGTCCAGCACGTCGGCGATGAGGTGCGCCGTGAGCTTGGCCTGCTCTTCCTTGAAGCCACGCGTGGTCATCGCCGGCGAGCCCAGGCGGATGCCGCTGGTCACCATCGGCTTTTGCGGATCGTTGGGAATGCCGTTCTTGTTGCAGGTGATGTACGCCTGGCCCAGCAGTCCCTCCGCCTCCTTGCCGGTGAGGCCCTTCGGCCGCAGGTCGACCAGCATCACGTGGCTCTCGGTGCGGCCGCTGACAATGCGCAGGCCGCGCGCGGTGAGGGTGTCGGCCAGCACGGCGGCGTTCGTCACCACCTGCTGCTGATAGAGCTTGAAGGCGGGGGACAGGGCCTCCTTGAAAGCAACCGCCTTGGCGGCAATGACGTGCATCAGCGGACCGCCCTGAATACCGGGGAAGATCGCGCTGTTGATGGCCTTGGCCACGTGCTCCTTCATCAGGATGAACCCGCCGCGCGGACCGCGCAGGCTCTTGTGCGTGGTGGAGGTGACCACGTCCGCGAAGGGGACGGGGTTGGGGTAGACACCGGCCGCGATCAGTCCGGCGTAGTGGGCCATGTCGACCATGAAATGCGCGCCGACGTCCTTGGCCACCCGGGCGAAACGTTCGAAATCGATGCGCAGACTGTACGCCGACGCGCCGGCGATGATCAGCTTGGGCCTGTGCTCGCGCGCCAGCCGCTCCATCTGGTCGTAGTCGATGGCTTCCTTGGCGTCCAGCCCGTAGCTCACCACCTTGAACCACTTGCCGCTGATGTTCAGGGACATGCCGTGCGTCAGATGCCCTCCCTCCGCGAGGCTCATACCCATGATCGTGTCGCCGGGCTGCAGCAGGCCAAAGAAGATCGCCTGGTTGGCCTGGGAGCCGGAGTTCGGCTGCACGTTGGCGTGCTCGGCCCCGAAGAGCTTCTTGACCCGATCGATGGCCAGCTGTTCGACGATGTCCACGAACTCGCAGCCGCCGTAGTAGCGCTTGCCGGGATACCCCTCGGCATACTTGTTGGTGAGCTGCGTACCCTGCGCGGCCATCACGGCGGGCGACGCGTAGTTCTCGGAGGCGATCAGCTCGATGTGGTCTTCCTGGCGCTGATTTTCGTGCTGCACGGCGGACCAGATCTCGGGGTCCACGTTGGCGATGGTGGATTCATTGCGATCGAACATGTTGGCAGCCCTGCCCTTCCTAGACGTACCTCGACGGATACCTGGGACAAAACGCGCACCTCTTTGATGGAGGACGCGATCACAGGCTGCCCAGGCGAACGGCTGAAACGGTGCCGTCGAAAACCGCCCGAAGGCACCGCCCGCGCTTCCCGGTGGTTCACCACCTCAGGCCCGACAGTTCGGGCCCCATCGCCAGTCGCGCAGGGTGCCAGTGTAGCGCGCCCGCGGCAAAAGTCCGCCGTCCGGCGACCGACGTAATAAAAAAGTGGCGCGGCGGCGGCCGGTAGTCGCTCGGAACCCCGAAGCCCCGTAATCGATTGGCATTGGTGTTAACATCGCCAGCCAAGGAGGGACATGAAATCCGCTCCGGTACACTTCATTCGCGAGCTCGAGATCCGGTCCCAGGTCGCGGAGACTTTCGAGGAAGTCCGGAAGACTCTCGCCGACGCTTTGCCAGACGCGCGGATCGAGCATGTGGGAGCCACCGCCGTTCCTGGCGCGCTGACCAAGGGCGATCTCGATGTCTGTATTCAGGTGGAACGGGGCGCTTTCAGCAGCGCCGACCAGTTCCTGGCGGCGCTCTTCAACCGCAACACGGAATCCGGGCGGACCGCTTCCTTTTCTTCCTTCACCGATGATGCGCGCGAGGTGCCAGTGGGGGTGCAACTGGTGCTGGCAGGCAGCCGCGAGGACGTATTCATCCGCTGGCGCGAGTTGCTTCGCCGTTCACCCGAGTTGCTGACCGCTTACAACGCCCTGAAGAGCAGCTGGCACGGACGCTC
>JBDSME010000089.1:0-7691 GCA_039916065.1 Polyangia bacterium | reverse complement strand
AAGTCGAAGCGGCTCGGGTTGCGCCAGGTGCTGGTCACGGGGGCCCTGGACCTGACGGTCCGGCCGCTCGCCAAACACCTGGGGATCGACGATTATGTGACCAATCGCCTGGAGTTCGTTGATGGCGCCGCCACCGGGCGATTGCTGCCTCCGGTGATGGCGGCCGCGACCAAGGCAAGCTGGATGCGAATCTATGCTGAAAAAGAAGACCTGAACCTCTCCGACTGTTACGCCTACTCGGACAGCATGAGTGACCTGCCCATGCTATCGGTCGTGGGTCACCCCACTGCCGTGAACCCCGACCTCCGCCTTCGCGGCACGGCCCGCCAGCACGACTGGCCCATCCTGGATTTGCGATGAGCAACAAGAACAACAACAGCAACCGAAACCTTCAGCTCGGCGGCGGCGATTTATCCCATGTGACGACGACCGTTCGCCACCACGGCGGCGCCCAGGCGGTCTCCGCGTCATGAGAGAGCGCGTCCCCAAGGTATTTCGCGGACCCACACCCCGCCGCAAGGAAGACGACCAGGTCGTCTACATCGACACCAACTCCGCCCCGCGCATCATGTTCTCGGGCGAGGATCTCCTGCTGGAGGATCTGCCCATCGGCACGCGGGTGGTCTACCCCAAGCCCCCCATCGAGGGCCTGGCCAACCCGGGCGCCGCCATCCGCTACGCGCTGAACCACCCCCTGGGGACCGAGCCCCTGTACGCCCAGCTCATGCCGGGAATGCGCGTCACCATCGCCGTTGACGACATCAGCCTGCCGCTGCCCCCCATGGTACGTCCCGACGTCCGCGAGACCATCATCGAGATCTTGCTGGAGCTGCTCGACGCCAACGGCGTCGATGACGTCCACATCATCATCGCCAACTCGCTGCACCGCAAGATGACGGCCAGCGAGATGAAACGCATGGTCGGTTCGAAGATCTTCGATGCGTTCTATCCCGACCGCTACTACAACCACGACGCCGAAGATCCCGACGGCATGGTGCACCTGGGCGTCACCTCCGCGAACGAGCCCGTGAACATCAACCGGCGCGCCGTTGAGAGCGACCTGGTCATCTACGTCAACATCAACATGTCGCCCATGAATGGTGGGCACAAGTCGGTGACGGTTGGCCTGTGCGACTACGACAGCCTGCGCCCACACCACGAGCCTGAGACCATCCGCGCTTCCAACAGTTACATGGACCCGCCGAACTCGCTGCTCAGCACCAAGATTCAGCGCATGGGGGCGCTGGTCGATGAGCACATGAACGTGTTCCATGTCGAGACCGCCCTCAACAACCGCATGTTTGCCGGTCCTACCGCGTTCCTGGGCAAGAACGAGGACGAGTTCACCGAGTTCGACCGCATGAAGTTCGAGGGAATGCGCTGGACACTGTCGAAGCTTCCCGCGGCCGCCAAGCGGAAGCTGTTTCATTCCATCCCGGCGCAGTATCAGCTGATCGCTTGCCATGCCGGGAAGACCGTACCGGTGCACGAAAAAATCCTGGAGCGGCAGTTCGAACAGTACGCGGTGAACGTGCGTGGACAGGCCGATATCCTCCTGTGCGGCATCCCCTTCATCTCTCCTTACAACGTCAACTCGGTGTTGAACCCGTTGCTGGTGCAGGTGATGGCGCTGGGCTACTTCCACAACATGTACCGGGGCAGTCCCGTGTTGAAGAAGGGTGGGGTATTGATCATCACCCATCCCTGCTACGACGAATTCGACCACAACCATCACCCCAGCTACATCGAATTTTTCAACCGGCTGCTACCGGAGACCCGCGACGCCATGAAGCTGCGTCACAAGTACGAAGAGGAGTTCGCCCACAACCCCAGCTACATAGAGATGTACCGGCGCGGGAACGCCTATCACGGGGCTCATCCCTTCTTCATGTGGTACTGGGGAGAGAACGGTCGTCAGCATGTCGGCCGGGTGATCGTGGCCGGTGCCCAGAACGCCCATGTCCCCGCCATGATGGGCTGGGAACGCGCCGAGTCGGTGACGGAGGCGATCGCCATGGCGAAGAGCACGGTCGGACCATCGCCGGAGATCACCATGATGCACCACCCGCCGATGGTGATGATGGATATGGAGTAGCGGGCGGGGCAGCGCCCGCACCCTGGCAGGCGAGGAACCATTACGTGAGCAGGGTCGGCAGAGGGGCCAGGTATTCGCGCAAGCGCGCCTTTCTGGAGGGCGTCGCGCGCGCGGTGTATGCCGGAGGCTGGGCAGCCAAGGTCTGGGGCGCGCTGCCCGGCCGTACCACCGTCGAACTCGTCGAGCATCGCCTGCCCCTGCTGCCGGTACAGCCGATGCCGCTGCCTCATGGCGCGTCCGGTGGCGGTGTGGCCGCCCCCAGTCTTGAAAAGCGGGTGTTGCGGGTCGCTTTTGCTTCCGACCTCCACATCGGACCGCTCACGCCGTCGCGGCTGCTGGACAACGCCTTCGCTCTGCTCGCCAGCGCGCGTCCCGATGTCCTGGTTCTTGGCGGCGACTACGTGTTCCTGGATGCCACCCCGGCCATGGCGCGCGAGCTGGAGCACCGGGTGGCGGCGGTGCCCGCGGCGGTGAAGCTGGCGGTGATGGGAAACCACGATCTTTGGACGCGTCACGATCTGATCGAGGAGTCGCTGCGCCGGGCAGGGGCCACCGTCCTGGTCAATCAGGGCTTGCGCTTGCCACCGCCGTTCGACGACGTTGCCTTTGTCGGACTTGACGATGCGTTCACGGGAGAGCCGGACCTGGAACCCGCCCTGCGGGACGCCGGCGGGGCGCCCCTGGCCATCGCCGTGGCGCATTCGCCCGAAGCGCTGCCGCTGGTGGCTGGCCGGGGCATCCCCTTGCTCATGTGCGGTCACACGCACGGCGGTCAGATCGCCTCGCCGCGTGGCCCGATCCTGATCCACGGGAAACAGGGGCGCCGCTATCCGGCGGGATTGTTCCAGCTCCCCGGGCTACACCTCTTTGTATCGCGGGGGCTGGGTAACGTCGATCTGCCCGTCCGGATGTTCGCGCGACCCGACGTCTGTGTCTTTACCTTGTTCTCGCCGCAGTCGTGACGGTTCCCCCGATGCGCGGATGCGCGGCGGCCGGCGCGGACGGTCAGCCACCGCTATTTCGGCAGCAGGTCCTTGATTACGGCGTACCAGATACCTGCCATGTACGTGTACCCCGAATCGTTCGGATGAAGGGTGGCGGTGCCGAGGCCGCTCAGGGGCATCTTGCTCATGTCGGCCCCGATGATGTGCTGGCCTTTTGCTGCGTGCGCCTGGATGATTCCGGGAATCTTGCTGTTGTAGGCCGCCTGCGCAGCATTGGCCAGGTCCACCTGGGCGGCTGTGTGCCCGTTGTTTGCCACCCCCACTGGCGTGATCTGCGCGAGGACGATCAAGGCCGTGGGCGCATTCTGCGCGACCTTCTCGACCAGCGCGTCCAGGCGGGTGGCCATGGTGTCCCTCTCGTTGGGGAACACGTCATTTGCCCCGATGTCCAGCAGGATGATGTGGGGACCGCCGGTCAGCGCGGGACTGGGTATCAGTGAGCCGAGCTGATTGATCGTCCAGCCGGAGTGTCCCTCGTGCATGCGCGGGAAAGGCTGCCCCGACACCTGCGTCGGTCCATCTGCCAATGAGCCAATGAAGGTGACCTTCTGCTTGGCGGCGACGATTAGTGTGTAGAGCCGCGAGCGGTAACCGGCCTTGTCCGACGACCTGTCGCCCATGGTGATCGAGTCGCCGAGTGGAAGGATCTTGCACGGACTGCCATTCGTGGGGCACGGAGCGTACGCGACCGTCCCGCCGCCACCGCCTGTTCCTGTCGCCACCGATCCACCCAAACCACCTTGGCCGCTCGCGCCCCCCGAAGGACGCCCACCGGTCGCTGAACCTCCAGCGCCGGAATGTCCTCCGGACTGTTCCGGCATTCCTGCGATCCCGCCGGTGCCGTCAGTCGTCTGGCCGCCGGTGGCCTCGCCGCCGGTCGTTCCCCCGGACCCTCCACCGGTGCCGTCAGTCGCCTGGCCGCCGGTGCCCTGGCCGCCTGTCGCTCCGCCAGAGGTTCCACCGGTGGCGGTCGTTCCTCCGGAGGCTGCTCTCCCGCCGGTTCCCTCGTTCGAGGCGCTGTCGGCTGGCGAGCACGCTCCGCCGATCGCCAGAGTTGTCGCCAGAACGACCTTTGCGACCACGTTCCGGGTCATCGAACCCCGCCGCCTGCATTGAGCGATCGTGACAAATTGCATTGCTAACTCCGAGCTCGGGATGAAGTGAAGGACAAACAAGGACCAAAGAGGGAGAGGAACACCGGGTATCCCGCCCATTACTTCAAGTAGGTGGCCAGAGGGATGTTCTGGTCACGCAAGGCCTTGGCCACCACACCCGCGATTTGCGCCGCGCCGGCTGCCTCGAAATGCGTGTGGTCGGCGCAAAAGAACTTTCCCACGGGCGAAGTGGAGCCGTAATTCAACGAGCCGGGACAGAACCCCAGTCGGGTGTACAGATCTGCCGAGAGCCGGGTCAGGTCGATCATGGGAACATTGTTTGCGGTGGCCGCGGCCATGGTCTGTGGGCCAAAGGCGCGGTTGGGGCTGACCGTTGCGCCGTTGCCGCACGCGATGGAGCTGGTCGACGTCAGCAGGATGGCATGAGCGCCCTTTTGTTGCGCGGCTGCGGCCATCGTGCCGAGGTACGTTTGGAACAGCGCCGTGCCGACGTGGCGGGGACAGGTGCTGTCACCGTCGTTGATGCCAAACTCGATGAGCAGGTAGTCACCAGCCTTCATGCGCGTGAGCATGTCCTGCCAGCGCGAAGCGTAGGTCTTGGGATTGACCACGCATTCACCGCCGGACATGGAGTTTGTAACGCTGGACTCGTAGAGCCAGGTCTGGATGCTGCGTCCCCCCACCCCGGCGTTGACGACCGTGACGTCGCTGTTGAAGAGGGGCTGAAACTGGCTGCCCCATCCGCACGGACAGGCACCGTCACAGGGCTGCATGGTGGAATCACCGGACAGCCAGACGGTGATCTTTCCGCCGGGATTTGTCGTCGCGCCGTCGGGCCCGGCCCCACCGCTGCTCCCCGCGTCCCCGGTGGTCGCGCCGCCCGCACCGGCGTCGCGATTCCCACCGGTGCTGGCAATCCCACCGTCCGTCGCCGTGCCACCGGTTCCCGAATTCCCGCCGCCACCCGAATTGCCGCCCGAGTTGCCGCCGATTACGACCGCGCCGCCGCTCCCCAAATCTCCCCCTCCGGTCCCGTCGCCTCCGGTCGCTGCTATTCCCCCGGTTCCGGGGCTTCCGCCTGTCGACGATGTACCGCCGGTCGCGGTGCCGCCATCAGGATGGGAGGCGGGAGCTCCGCCGGTGGCGAGCGGCCCGACAGAGGTGTCGCCCCCGCACCCCCCCATCACGAGTGTGGGCAAGCCGACCGTGACGACCAGGGCCAACAGACGTGCTTTCGCGTTCATGTGAAACTCCCGAAAAAGAAAAGTGAGGAAATTGGTGAGGTCGGTTAACGCACCGCGCGTGTGGGCGGCCGGCGCTTGTACCGGTCGGTCGGGCAAGAGGCGGCGCACTTTCTTGTGATCGCGTCCGTCATCCTGCCGGGCAGAACGTACAAGACCAAACCATAGCGGATGTCCCCGTACAGATCCCACCGGGAGCCCTAACGGCCGCGACGCGCGCAACCGCCGTCAGATCGGCTTCGAGCGGCGACCCGCAGGATATCTTGTAGGAGATCTTGATGTCGAGAACCTGTCGCATTTTCGTGTCCTTCGTGATTGCCGGCTGCGTGGCCGGCTGCTCCCCGAGCGCCGACCCGGAGAGCCCGGCGGGCACGGGCGGTAAGGGCGGTACGGCGCCCAGCGGCTCAGGGGGGGCCATAACCAATCCTCAGGGCAGCGGCGGGATGGCCACCCCGGCAACAGGGACCGGAGGGTCCGACATCAGCGGCAGTGGGGGGACCAGCGGCAGCGGGGGGACGACGACGGGCAGTGGCGGTGCCACCTCTACCGGCGGGGACGCCGGGACTGGCGGAGCCGCCGGTGGTCGCGAGGGGGGAACCGGGGGCGCGGGGGCGCGTGGCGGTGGGGCGGGACAGGGTGCCACTGCGAGCGGCGGCAACACTGGAGGCGGAGGCAAGCCCGATCAGGGCTCGTTGCCGGCAATCACCATCCACATGGCCGGCGACTCGACGATGTCCAACTATGCCGCGAGCAGCACCCAGGAAGGGTGGGGCCAGGAGTTCGGGCAATTTTTCATTAGCAAGGTAGCAATCAACAATCAGGCTCAAGGCGGCGCCAACATCCAGGCGTTTTCCGGTAGTCGCTGGAAGACCCTGATGAATAGCGTCAAGGCCGGTGACTACGTATTCGTTGCGTTCGGCATCAACGACAGCGGGACCGCGCACGGCCCCGTCAGTCCCCAGGCATTCCAGTCCATCATGGAGACCATGGCGGACGAGGTCGCAGCCAAGAAGGCCACCATGATCCCTACGACTTCGTCGCCATTGCAAATTTGGTCCGGCGCCACAATAAACAATACGCGCCTGCAGCCCTATTGTGACGCGACGAAAGCCGTGGGCATGCGCAAGACTCTGCTGGTCGATGACCTGAACGCGCGCGGGGTCGAGTACTACAACATGATTGGTATGAGCGCCGCGAACGCCATCACGTACCAAGGCGACAAGGCCCATTTCAACAAACAAGGGGCAACGGAGATGGCGCGGCTCGCTTCGCAGGAACTCAAGCGAATCAACAGCCCCTTGGCCGCCTACTTGAAGTGACTGGGGGTGGGACGGGGCACTGCTGAGGGACGCCTACGCTGACAGCGGCGCCGGCCACCGACAGCCAGCAGTGCCAGCAAGCCCAGCGCTCCTGGTAGCCGCGAACCGACCGGGGTGCCGACAGCCGCCGCTGCCACGGAACACCCTCCGCCTTGATCGTCGGCGGCCGCCGGGCTGCCGGATGACCCAGCCCGCCCGGTGGGACCAGACCCTCCCGTACCGCCGGTTACCACGCTGCCGCCGGACCCCGTCGCGCCGCCGGACATGGGGGGCAGGCCGACACCACCGGTTTCGCCGCTGCCTGGCGTGGCGCCGCCGCTGGCCGTGCTCCCTCCGGTGCCACCGGCTCCGCCTCCGGCCTGGCCGCCCGCGCCGGCTCGTGCGCCAGCACCTGACATACCGCCCGAAGCTACCGCTCCGCCCGCTCCCGAGACTCCCGAACCACCGAAGCCGCCGCCGCCCGTCGGCGCAACCACCGCTGGCCCGGTCAGTCCACTGAGCACCGGAGCCTTGCTGACGGTGGTCCAGGGAACCCCCAACCTCTGGGCGTATACCCAGTTGAGGAACTGGGCGTCAGGGTAGATGGTTCGCCAGGTGTCGTGTCCGTGATTCGCCAGCTCGGTGTAGATCGGGTTGCCGCCGATGGCGCGGATCGCCGCAATGGCGTCCCGATTGGCTTTCACGGTGGAGTCCTGGTCGCCGTTGACCGCCCAGATATTCTGGCTCGCGTACAGGCTCGCGTCGGCGGCCAGCGCCGGAGCGGCCATGGGGGCGGCGGCCGCGAAGGTGGTCGGATAGCGGCGGATGAGGTCCCAGCTGCCACGCCCGCCCATCGACGGACCAGTGACGTACAGGCGCTTGGAGTCGATGTTGTACCGCCCCATCACCTCTTTGAGCACGACCATGGTCAGACGACC
>JBDSME010000088.1:0-3018 GCA_039916065.1 Polyangia bacterium | reverse complement strand
CCGCTCTTGGCAACCCATGCCGCCGTCTTTTCACTTTCTATGGCACCGTCGATAGGTAGGTACGCCACGTGAACGCCGTGGGCCCGCCATTCCCGGGCCGCGACCTGGACCAATGCCCGCAGCCCGTGGTGCGTCGCTCCCAGCGCCCCGAACCCTTCCTTTGTTCGAATGCCGGACGACGTTCCGATCTGCAGGAACGTCCCCCCGCGCTGTTCCACCAGCCTGGTTCCGACGGCTTTCAGGAGATTCCAGGTGCCACGAACTGCGCTGTTCAAACCTCGGTCCAGTTCTTCGTCGTCGATCTCAAGCAACGGCCGCGCACCGAATCGTCCTCCCGCCGTCTGGGCGGCGATGCACAGGTCCACGCGATCGCACTTGGCCACCATGGCATCCAGCGACGCGCGTTCGCCCAGGTCACAAACCACAGGCACGCCTTGCCCCCCCGCGGCATCGACGTCCGAGGCCAGACGTTCCACATCCTCCCGCGTGCGCGAGGCGCAGACAATTCGCCAGTTTTGAGCGGCGAAGTGCAACGCTATCGCGCGACCCAGGTTCCGCGCACCCAACATGACCAAAGTTTCCATTCCGGCGAGTCTACCGGCGGTCGGCACCTACGTGACGGCCGCTGGGCAGATAGCCAAACCGCCCACCGGAGGATCCGCGTCGCTCTGCGTTCAACTGATACACTCGGGCACGGATGGACGGCGGGTCGGGACAACCGAAACGAAAAACGGTCGGCTTGCTGGTCGACTGGCTGGAGGACGAGTACCAGACGGCCGTCTTTTCCGGTGCGATGGCGGCTGCGCGCGACGCGGACGTCAACCTGATTTGCTTCACGGGCGGGGTGCTGAATTCGCCCGACGGATTCGGCGCCCGCCGGAACGGCGTGTACGACCTGGCGAACGCGGAAACCCTGGACGGCCTGGTCATCCTGTCGGGCACCATCGGTAACCACGTCGGCCCTGACGAACTGGCCAGATACTGCCAGCGCTTCCAGGGGCTTCCCATGGCCAACGTTGGCGTGGAACTTCCGGGGATCCCGACTTTTCTGGTGGATAACACCAGCGGCCTCCAGAAGGCGGTCCGGCACCTGGTCGAGGTGCACGGCCTGCGCCGGATTGCTTTTATTCGCGGCCCCGAAGTCAACGAAGAGGCGGAGCAGCGACTGCGCACATATCGCGACACCTTGCTGAGATGTGGGCTCCCCTACGATCCCGATCTGGTGACCCCCGGCAACTTCCAGGCGCGGGCTGGCGCGGCTGCCGTGCGAACCCTGCTCGACGACCGCCGCGTGACGTTTGATGCCATCGTCGCCGCCAACGACGACATGGCGCTGGGCGCCATGGTGGCGTTGCGGCTGCGCAACGTCCGAATCCCGGAGCAGGTCGCGATCGTCGGTTTCGACGACGTCGAGAACGCGCGGTTCGCCTCGGTGCCCATGGCGACCGTCCGACAACCCCTATGGGAGCAGGGACGACTGGCGACCCACAGTGTGATCACCAGGATGCGCGGCGGTGTTCAGGATCTCCACGTGGTCCTTCCCTCCGAGTTCGTTCCGCGACGGTCGTGTGGCTGCCGCAATCAGGACGTCACCACGGCATTCCCGCACGTGCCTGGGACGGCGAATCAAGATTCGAGTGCTGGCGCTGACGGAGAGGACGGCGCACGCGCGTACATGGCCGAGCGCGGGCAGGCCGAACGGCGAATGCAGGCGGAGCAGTGGATTCGAACCCTGCGGCGAACCGGAGAAGTTCTACTCACCTCTTTCGACACTGTGTCCCTGGCCGCCGCCCTGGCGGAACAGATGCCGACGCTTGGCATCCCCAGTTGCTACCTGGCCATGTTCGAGGAATCCCCTCCGTTGGGGGTAAGCGTTGTCGGGCGGCCGACGCGTCTGTTGCTGGCGTACGACGCGCAGAGCGGCGTGGCACCCATGAAGGACGCCGGGGTCTTTCAGGCGCATCGACTGGTGCCGCCCGACCTAATGCCGCAACACCGCCCGTATGCTCTGGTCGTCGAGCCCCTTTTCTTCGACGAACAACCGTTGGGCTTCGTCGTCCTGGAGGTTGGGCCCCCGTCGGGAGTGGTCTACGAAGCGCTGCGCAGTCAGATCGCGACCGCCTTGAAGGGCGCCCTGTTGGTGGGCCAGGTTCGAAGCGAAGCGCGGCGCCGGGAAATTGAAGAAAAGAACCTGCGACAGGCGCAGAAGATGGAGGCGGTCGGGACCTTGGCGTCGGGAATCGCGCACGAGATCAACACACCCATGCAGTTCACGACAGACACCGTCAATTTTCTCAACGAGGCCTTCGGGGCCGTTGGCGCCGCGTTCGCCGCGTATCGCGATCGGGCGCGCCGGCTGGCCGAAGCGGCTGGTGAGATGGAGATGCTGGCTGACTGGGACCGCAAGGACAGCGAAGCCGATCTGGACTACTTCCTCAGCGAGGGAGCGCCTTCATTTGCGCGCGCCCTGGAAGGGCTGAACCGGGTCGCCACCATCGTCCGAGCCATGAAGGAATTCGCCCATCCTGGTGAAGGCGTCATGGGGGCCGCGGACATGAACCGCGCCTTGACGACCACACTGGCCATCGCCCGGAGCGAATACAAATACGTCGCCGACGTGATCACCTCGTTCGGAGTACTGCCTCCGGTCGTCTGTCACATCGGAGATCTGAACCAGGTCTTCGTGAATCTGCTGGTGAACGCGGCCCACGCCATTCAAGACGTCGTCAAAGACTCGGGCAAGAAGGGGCAGATTCGGGTTGGTACCGCCCATGTCGGCGACCACGTCGAAGTCCAGATCGCTGACACGGGTTGCGGCATTCCGGAAGCGATCGTCGACCGGATATTTGATCCGTTTTTCACGACCAAGGATGCCGGCAAGGGAACGGGACAGGGCCTGGCCATCGCGCGATCGATTGTCGTGGACCGACACGGCGGCAAGATCGTGTGCGACAGCAAGGTCGGGATCGGCACGACCTTTACGATCAGCATCCCCGTCGAAGGCGTCGGGTCGACGCG
>JBDSME010000087.1:0-9010 GCA_039916065.1 Polyangia bacterium | reverse complement strand
TCGATGTCGACAGCTTCAAGCTGTACAACGATCGTCACGGTCACCTGGCCGGTGACAATGCCCTGCGCGGGGTGGCCAAGGTGCTGCAGCACGGTCGCCGCGCCAACGACGTGGTGGGGCGCTACGGTGGCGAGGAGTTCGCCATCCTGCTGGTGGACGTGGCCAGCGCCGCGGCCAAGGACGTGGCCGACCGGATCGTCAGCCAGATCGCGGAGTTCCCGTTTGAATTTGGATCGTTTCAGCCCCTGGGCCGCTTGACCATCTCCGCGGGGGTGTCCACCGCTCCTGGCGACGGTGTGGACGCGGCCACCGTGCTCATGGCCGCCGACCGGGCGCTGTTCGCCGCCAAGAACGCCGGGCGTAACACCGTCCGCGTCGCCGGCAAGTAGCATCCGCCGCCATTCGGGCACATTGGGGCGTCCGCCGGCTCCGGGTGGCCGGGTCCTGCCGCTGCGCGCGCCTCCCCGCTGGTCTCGGGGGGCGGGGAGGCCAGGTCATCCGTGCGGCAACCGGCTTGGCCGAAGCCGGATCGGGATCTTGGTCCTTGGTGAGGAAGCTATCGCTGTGGAGGTTAGGGAGTCTCGGCAAGTGGCACTTGCACGCCCCGTCCCCCGAGAACAGCGGGGGCCCCTCCCTCCGCGTCACCCGTCCACCCTCCGCCGGCTCGGCAGTGCGCGGGCGCCGAAGCCCGACGAGCGGATCGACATGGTCGTTCGAAATGTGCTCTCTTGGTGGCGTGAAGACGTTTCGACCTCGGTACGTAACCCGGGCTTGGGTGTTGCGGCCGTCGGGGCGCGAGTTGGTGCCGGTGGATGGTCCAGCACATGTGGTGCGCTAGTTGGTTCGGCAGGACTTGGACCTGAAGTAGATCGCCTGCCCGACGTCCTTTACCATCGCGAGATGCGCATCGCGGTCCTGGGAGCAGGTGCTTGGGGGTGTGCCCTGGCGACGGTGCTGGAGCAGGGCGGCCATGACGTGTCGCTGTGGGAGAACGACGTCGCCCTGGCAGCCCGTCTGGCGACGGAACGCACGCAGTCCTACCTGGGTATCAAGCTCAGCCGCGCCATCGATGTAACCGCTGATGTGGCGCGCGCTGTCGAGGGGCGTGACATGGTGGTGGTGGCGACCCCGTCGGAGTTCGTGCGCGCCACCACCAGTGGGGCGGCCCGCCATCTGAAGGACGGGACCATCATCGTGTGTGCCTCGAAGGGACTGGAGGCGACCACCCGCCTGACGATGGACGCCGTGATAAGGGAGGCGGCTCCCGGGCGCGCGGTCGCGCTGCTGTCGGGGCCCACCTTCGCCAAGGAGATCGCCGCGGGCAGGCCGGCGGCGGTGGTGGCCGCGGCGGGAGAGGCGATGACGGCGTCGGTGGTGCAGCGCGCGTTCTCCAGCGCCAACCTGCGCGTCTACACCAGCGACGACGTGGTGGGGGTGGCCATCGGCGGCGCCCTGAAGAACGTCACCGCGATCGCGGTGGGGGTTTCGGACGGGTTGGGGTTCGGCGACAACGCGCGTGCCGCCCTGATCACGCGCGGCCTGAACGAGATGGCGCGGCTGGCGGTGCGCATGGGGGCCCATCCGCTGACCATGGCGGGGCTGGCCGGGCTGGGGGATCTGGTGTTGACCTGCACCGGAGATCTCTCGCGCAACCGTCAGGTGGGGCTGGCCCTGGCGCGCGGCGAGTCGCTGCCTGCGGTGATGCGGCGGCTGGGGCAGGTCGCCGAGGGGGTGAACACCGCAAGGACGGCGGTGGAGCTGGCCGCGCAGTTCAACGTCGAGATGCCCATCATGACCGGCGTCGCGGCCGTCTTGCACGAGCAAAAGCCCCCGCGCGATGCGGTGGCCGAGCTGCTGGCGCGCGACTTCCGCGCCGAACGCGACTGAGCCCGGGGACACACGGGAGTTGCCGAGAGAGATGAGAATTCGACAGTTGAAACCCGGCGAAGCGGGAGTGCTGCCGACCCTTTGGGCAGCGGCGGACGTGACGCCAAGCCCGACCGACACGATCGCCGACATCGAGCGCGCGATGGTGAGCGACCGTCTCGCCTGCCTCGTCGCCGAAGTCAACGGTTACAGTGTGGGATCGATCATCGCTGCCTTCGACGGGTGGCGTGGAAACATTTACCGGCTGGCCGTGCATCCAGATCACCGCCGTCGCGGTATCGCCCGACAACTGGTCCATGCCGCCGACGAGGTATTTGCGCGGTGGGGCGTCCGAAGAATCACCGCCCTCGTCGAGAAAGACCATGACTCGGCCGTGTCGTTCTGGGCAGCCGTCGGCTACTCGCACGATATCAGGATGGGGCGGTTCGTACGCGACGTACCACCCGGGATTGTCGCCGTCTAACTCACGCCGTTTCAGCGGCCGGACGCGTCGGTCGCTACGCCCCCTCTCGCGCCCGCCGCTGAACGGCAGTATCGTTGGACAGACGGACGAATGTCGATGCGGGTTGCAAAAGTCCTTCTAGTCGTCGCGATGGCGGGAACTTCCGTCGCCTGTGAAGAAGCGCGGTGCAGGACGCCAGAGGCGTATGCCGTGGATGAAGGTCGTAGCTGCCTGAAGCCCGCGATGGAAATCCCGGAGCTTCGTGCTTGCTCGTCATCCCCGCCGACCCGAGGCATCCGGGTCTTCTGTCTGCTGGACGGCAACGGGCATCTGTACTTGGCAGGCGGTGGGGATTCGGAGACCCTATCGGGAGATGGCTGGCGCCACAGCGACGGCGCGGGAACGAGCGCACTGTCGGCGACGGAGAGCGAACGGTGCACGGCCGCGATCGCTGCAGTGGGAAGTCTAGAACCGTCGAAGTTCTGTGCGCCTTGAGGGCGCGAGAGTAGGCTCTGTCCAACCAATTGTTGCAGCGGACGACCACCTTCCTCGCTTCGCCGCTGAACGCTGGTATCGTTAGCCTGACACGGATGAGCGTGGAGAGTGAAGCTGAATCGGCAGCAGCTTGGCGAAATGAACGAAATCGGCGTCGGTGGTGAGGATTCCGAGCTTGCGTCGTGCGGCTGCGGCGCAGATCAGAAAATCCGTATTCGAGCCTTGAACGCCCTTGGCGCGACAGCGGTTGAAGAAGGCCGCCGCCTCCTCATAGTCGTCTGACCCAAGAGGCACGTCGGGGAAGGCACGCAGGTAGTTGCGTAGAGTCTCATACTGCCGTTGATCCGGAACACCGGAGAGCAGCTCTTGCCGAACCGGGCCCACGACTCCAGCTCTTCCTTCTCGAATGAGCTCGGCGAGCTCCAACGCCTCCGCCGCAGTCGGAGACCGCCGCCTCCGGAGGGCCAGCGACCAGACTGACGTGTCGACAATGACGTTCATGAGCGGCGCCGTTGCCGCTTGTAGTCGTACTTGGGATCGAAGTCGACTTTTCCGAAGAGGTCGAGAATCTTGGCCTGCTTCCGCCGCTGTACGTACTCAAGAAGCGCCTGCGTTACGGTGTCCTTCTTCGTCCGCTGTCCGCCCACGCGAAGCGCCTCGTCAAGTAACCGATCATCGATCGCCAGGTTGGTCGCCATGTGTAGAAGTCTACACATGGCCGGTCGGGACGCAAGGCTGGCTAACAGGCCGTTGCAGCGCCGAACGCCGCGCCGGTTCGCACGAACGTGCGCTCGTGCCGCGATGCTCCCGCCGCGCCCGCCGTTCTCGCGGCCGTGGTAAGGTCGAACGCGACCTTGGCGTTCGCTGCTGAACGGCACGGTCATGCCCATAGACATGAAGATGCATTACCTCCTCATAGGTCTGGGCGCCGCGACATGGCTCCTCGGTGGGAACGTTTTAGTATTCTCGCATCTCAAACGTATCGGGAAGCCATTCCGATTCACTTTCAAGCCGTTTGCGAATCCGTGGTGGCGAACCTTTAAAGCATGGGAGTGGATCACTCTCGGGGGTCTCGCTCTCCTTTCAATGAAGCTCATTTCCGTCGGAGAATCGCTGCGTCCGTGACGTCTGGCCCTGCCGAACAGGCCGTTGCAGTCCCCGGTGGCGTTGGGGCGGGCGCGATGCCTAACCCGGTGTTGCAGTCGGACGATCACCTCGGTCGCTTCGCTCCCTCGGTTGCTCGCGCTGAATACCGGGTCGTCAGCCTGACCTGATCGCGGACGGAGCAAAGATGGGAGATGGAATCATCGTCGAATCGCTCACAGCCGGTGGCTTTGACCGGTTCATGGCATATCTGAACGAGCATCTCGCTGAGAACGGATCCGAAGAGACTGGATACTTCCAGCCGATGTCGCGTGAACGTCCCATGTTCCCACTGGCGAAGACTGAGGCGTTCAGGTCGGGCCTTGTCACGGCGGTATCGGAACTTGGTTGGCGCCGGGCTTGGGTCGCGCATGAGCGCGGGGCGTTGGTAGGTCATATCGATCTGAAAGCTCGTCCAGAACCGTTCACCTCGCATCGATGCCTCCTCGGGGTGGGCGTTCATCGCGAGTACCGTGGACGCGGCCTCGCAGGGCGACTGCTCGCGGAGGCCACTGCGTGGGCAGCCGCGACCCCCGGTCTCGATTGGATCGATCTCGAAGTCATCTCCACGAACGCCGCCGCAATTCGCTTTTACGAGAAATCCGGATTCGCACGCGTCGGCGAGATCGCTGACTTCTTTCGGATCGATGGTGTCGCATTTACGTCGCAAATCATGACGAAAGGTCTGCGCAGGGCGCGGGCCGACTAACCGCTCGTTGCAGGCACCGGGCGCCGTCAGTTCCCGCCACGAACACTGCCCCCACGAACACACTGTGCAGATGGGCGATCACGCTGGCCGGGCAGGGACATGTCAGGCATAGGGGCATTCGAGATCGCGTGCGGGAACGCAGCACCTTCGGGTTCGTCAGGTCTCCCGGGCTTTCGTTCGGCAAGGAACCAGTCAACTCCCACACAGGGCCTTGAGGCAATCTCGCCGGCGGGCCCATCAAAATCCGGCGTAACCTTGGCGCCCAGCAACTGACAAGCTTGGTTGATGGCGCGCCGGCAGGCTTGCGAAAATCCCTCGCTTTCCTTGAGGGGAGGACTGTAGATCAAGAAACCCAGCGCGCGGCCCACGGCGCGGATCCGGCTACGCGGTTTGAAGATTTCGACAGTAACGTTGTAGTAGGTCCGGGCCCGGCCCGGGCGCGCCGGCTCTCCCCCTCTGTCAATTGTATTTCCCAACTTGCCCATTGGAGCCTTTTGCCGACACAGGATACGTTCGTTTTTGGGAAGCTCGTCACAGGCGTTGTGAAGGGCTTTCTCGTAAGCTGCCTTGAAACTCCGACTTCGACCCCCGCCTATCCAGGAAAGAGCTTGGCGGTCGACGACTACGACCACGCACGTGAAGGGCGCAACTTCTTTTCCGCTGGCGACTGCGAACGCCGACGGCAGCGATGTGAAGCTCAGGATCCAGGCCACAGTGGACGCGCGCATCTTGCCTCCGTAGGTCCTCCATTCCGTTCGGGACCCGATCCTACGCCCGGCGGCGGCAGAGGATCGTGGCTAGTATCAACGAGGTGGCGGCGAACACAGCGGTGATGGCCAGTTCGCTGAACGCGGACGAAGACGGCGGAAGCAGGCCGGGGGGTAGGTTCGCCCCGTGCAGGCCGCGCCGGACGGCGGAGACGGCGTAGGTCATGGGATCGGCGAGCATCAACGCGCGCACCCAGGAGCTTCCGCCGCCGGCGGGAAACATGGCTCCGGAGAGCATCCACAAGGGGATGAGGGCCACGCTCATGATGCCGTGATAGCCCTGCGTGGAGTCAATCCACCAGGCCACCGCGAATCCCAGCGCGGTGAATCCGATGGCCGCCAGTGCCAGCGCCGCGAACACCAGGCCCAGGTTGGCGGCCGCCAGGGAAAATCCCGCCAGGGGCGCCAGCGCCACCAGGGCCACCGCCTGAAACAGGGCGATGGTCACGCCGCCCAGGGTCTTGCCCAGCACCAGCGAGGCCCGCGACACGGGTGCCACCAGCACCGCCTGCAAGAAGCCGTGGTGGCGGTCGTCGATCACCGACATGGTCGAAAAAATGGCGGTGAACAGCATGGTGAGCACGATGGTGCCCGGATAAAAATAGGTGAGGTAGCGGGTTCCGCTGGCGCCGGCGACCTGAAAGCTGTCGCCCAGACCCGCGCCCAGGACCACCCACAAAATCAGCGGCTGGGCGACCGAGCCCACCACGCGGCTCGGCTGACGGAAGAAGCGGCGCAGATCGCGACCGACCAGCGCGGCGATCACGCGCAGGGGGCTGGGGCGCGCCGCCGACGGGGCGGGGCTGGTCGCGGTCATGGCGGGCGCGGTCATGCGGGGCGTTCCTCCTCCGGTCATGCGGGGCGTTCCTCCTCGTGGAACCCGCGGCCGGTGATGCGGGAGAAGACATCGGCCAGGGTGGGGCGCGCTGTGGCCAGGCTGCGCAAGCGTCCGGCCGGGAACAGTTCCACCAGGCGCGGGATCAGCTCGTGACCGCGCGGCGCCTCCACGCATACCCGTCCCTCGATGATCCGCGACGTCAGGCCCAGCCGCGCGGCCAGCACCGCCGCCACCTCGTCGGGGGCATCGGCCTCCACGCGCACCACATCACCCGAGACGCGAGCCCGCAACTCGTCCGGAGTGCCGGTGGCGACCACCCGGCCGGCGTCGAGCACGGCGATGCGGCGGCAGCGTTCCGCCTCTTCTGGTTGATGGGTGGTGACGATGACGGACAGCCCGCGCTGCGCACGCAGCTTCTCCAGTTGATCCCAGATGCGCCGCAGGGCCTCTGGATCGACGCCGCGTCCGGGTTCATCGAGCAACAGCAGGTCGGGCTCGTGCAACAGCACCCGGGCGATCTCCAGGCGGCGGCGCATGCCCCCCGAATACCGCTGGGCCGGTTCGTCGGCGCGTGCGCCAAGTTGCATCAGTTCGAGGGCGTCGGCGATGGCGGGCGCGGCGTGGCGGCGCGACAGCCCGAATAGCGACGCGCCTAGGGCCAGGTTTTCGCGGCCCGTCAGCTTGAGATCGAGGCTGGGGTCCTGGAACACCACTCCCAGCCGGCGGCGGTGGGTGGCGGCGGTGGGATCAGCGGCGACGCCATCGAAGCGGAACTGCCCCGCGTCGGCCGGCAGCAGCCCGGAGAGCAGGCGAAACGCGGTGGTCTTTCCCGCGCCGTTCGGGCCGAGCAGACCGAAGATCTCGCCGGCCCCGACGGTGAATGACAGATCGTCCAGGGCCACCCGACCGCCGAACACCTTCCGCAGGCCGATGGCTTCGAGCCGGGGCGTCGCGCTCATGCACAGCTCATGTACAGCTCATGTACAGCTCAGGTACAGCTCAGGTAATCGTCCGGTCGATGATCAACGCCGCGAACAGCAGCGTCAGATAGACCAGCGACGCCAGGAACAGCGAGCGCGCCCAGACCCGGCTGGCGGCCTGGCGCAATCCAGCGATTCCCCACGCCAGGAAACCGACGCCCAGGAGCGCCGCGGACGCCGAGTAGAGCAGGCCAGCCACATGCAACGGGGTCAGAACCAGGGAGGTGGCCAGCAACGCCGCGGAGAACGCCACGATGACGAAGCGCGTGGGCCGGTCGCCGATGGAGATGGGGAGAATCTCGAATCCCGCCCGGCCGTAGTCATCGCGGCGGTAGATGGCGATGGCCAGGAAGTGCGGTATCTGCCACAGGAACAGGATACCGAACAGCGCCAGAGCGCCGGCGTCGATGTGACCGGTGACGGCGGTCCACCCCATCAGCGGCGGCAGCGCACCGGGCACCGCCCCCACGAACAGCGCCGCCGCCGAGGTGCGTTTCATGGGGGTGTAGATGGCGACGTAAGAGATGAAGGCCAGTCCGCCCAGCACGCCGGTCAGGGCGTTGCCCGCCAGCAGCAACAGGGGCAGGGCGATGGCGGCCAGCGCCGTCCCGAACACCAGCGCCGCCTCCGGCGACAGCCGTCCCTGGGGCAAGGGGCGGCGGCTGGTCCGCTGCATCAGCTTGTCCACGTCGCGCTCGATGAACATGTTGAGGGCGTTCGCCGCCGCCACAATGAGGGCCGTGCCGAGCAAGGTCATCAGGCCGCGCCACCGCGGCAGGTGCCCGGGCGCCAGCCACATCCCACCCGCGAAGGTCGCCATGACCAGCCCGGTGATGCGTGGCTTGGACAGCTCGACCAGATCACGCAGGGCGCTGGACCAGGGCACCACGACGACGGCGCCACTCGTGCCGTCAGCGGCGGTGGTGGCGCTATGGGTTCTGGCCGGGGCGTTCCCCAGCGCCAAACCCATCTGTGTGGCAAGCAACGCCGTGGCTACGCCCAGGTGAGCCTCCACGGTCGCCAGATCCAGGAATGAAGTCACCGCGTGCAGCCCCAGCCAGATCTGCACCGCAACCAGCACCGGTCCGGAGACCGCCAACACAAACATGAACGGACGCTTCAACTGCTTCGCGGCGCGGAGATTGAAAACCGCCGATGCCAGGACCAGCAACGCCACCGTTCCCGCACCCAACCGATGCAGCGCTTGCACCAGCACAGTGGGATGCGCGTCAGGCCACAGCGATCCCCGGCACAGCGGAATGTCCAGGCAAGCCAGCGCCGCGCCTGAATGGCGGACCAGTCCACCCAGCACCATTTGAAAATAGACCGCCACAGCGGTAACCAGCGCCACGTTCACCGGCGTGAGCACGGGCGCACCTGCGGCGGCCACGCTGGACGGGTGCGCCGGGGCTGCCGCCGCCAGATGAGCCAGCGCCGCCGGAGCCACCGGACGACTGCGCACCGCCAGATAGAGCACCGTGCAGAAGAACAGCAGCGAAGTCGCCGTATGCAGCGTCGAGATCGGCGTGGGCAAGCGCAACAACACCGTGATTCCGCCCAGCAGCGCCTGTGCGAATACCAGCCCCACCGCTAGCCAGGCCACCCGGCGCAGCGGTCGATGAGCAGCGACCCGGCTGCGGGTGATCAGCGCGGCCAGCAACAGGGTCAGGATCACCACCGTACCGGCGGCCAGCCGGTGGCTGTGCTCGACGGCGACGCCCCCTTCCATCTTTGGGATCATGGTCCCGT
>JBDSME010000086.1:0-3610 GCA_039916065.1 Polyangia bacterium | reverse complement strand
CCGCCAATGGCCAGCGCCGTGTCCGGTCCCACCGTCACCGCCGTGGGCACCTGGAACATCTGGCGAAAGCTGCCCCCCTCCCCCGCCGGCGTCAGGCCCAGGCGCTGCAAACGCGCCTCGATGTACGTGCCCGAGGCGTCCAGCCCCGGCGTACCGATGCCGCGTCCACCGCGCTCGGGGTCGGCCAGCCAGCGCACATCCGCGAGGATGCGGTCCGCGGCGGTCTCGGTGAAGGGCCGCACCACGCGCTCTTCCCAGCGCGCCACGAACACATTGGTGTCATGCCTGCCAGGAGCGGTGGCGCGGTTCGATGAGAAGGCGAGGTGCCGCCCGTCGGGCGCGAACATGGGGAACCCGTCGAACCCGGGCGCCGTGGTGAGCCGTTCCAGGTTGGCGCCCGTCACGTCGACGGCCCACAGATCGAACTCCCGGCCGCGCGGATCGCCGACGTTGGACGAGAACACCACGCGCCGCTCACCGGGCAAGCCGGGGATGAATGAAGGACCGAACGACGCCGCGTTCAGGTAGGTGATCTGCATGGGGTTGTTGCCGTCCGCGTCGGCCACCCACAGCTCGAGTTTGGTCGGCCGCACCAGCCCCCTGGCCAGCAATGCTTGATACGCCTGGCGATCGGCGCCGGGCGCCGGACGCGAGGCCCGCCACACGATGTGCGAGCAGTCCTGGTCGAAGAAGGCGCCGCCGTCATAGCCGACCTCATGGGTCAGGCGACGGACGTTCGTGCCGTCGGCGTCCATGCGATAAAGGTCGAGATCGCCGTCGCGCACCGAGGTGAAGATGATCGAACCGTCGACAGGACAGACCGTCGCCTCCGCGTCGTAGCCCGGGGCGTCCGTGAGGCGACGCAACGGCGAGCCGCTTATGCCGCCGCGAAAGATGTCGTAGGCCGGATGCAGCGCCCAGACGTAGCCTTGGCTCTGATCGGCTCGCGGGGGACAGGCCGCCCCCGCCAGATGGGTCGACGAGAAGATCACGTCGTGCGTTGCCGGCAAGAAGAAGGAGCAGGTGGTGGCACCGGCGCCACTCGACACGGGGACAGGTGTCGGCACCTGGTTCAAGACGTTCATGCGGTAGATGCGATCGCATCCGGCGGCGGCGGTCCGGGCCTGAAAGATCAGCTCCAGGCCGCTCTGTGACCAGTAAGCCTCCGCGTTCTCGCCCCCGAAGGTCAGCTGCCTGATGTCGGCCAGATGCCGTTCATCCAGTCGCGCGATCGGCGCCAGCGGCGCCGCTGCCACCGCCACCGAGCCCGACGTCGCGGGCGGCGCGGTCGAGGTCCGGCAGCCCGCCGCTCCAGCAGCGCAGACGGCTGCATTTACCAGGATCAGGACCTTGGCAGACCGTCGGGGGAGCGACACGCGGACATCGTCGCACGATCCCCGAATCGATGCTCAGTGGTTCGGGCGATGCCGCTGCTGGTCCATGACCTTCTCGCGAACGGCCTTCTGCATCTTCGCCTCTTCTTCTACAGATCTCTGGCGGCGGCGCACCAGCCCCTGCGTCTCGTCCACGAAATAGAAGATCACCCGGAAGAAGGCCGCCAGCACCGCCACCAGAACCGATGACAGGAACCAGCGCAAGATCGCCGACAGCACGCCCCATTGCACCACCACCTGCACGGCATAAGTGCCAGTCACGGGCACCAGCGCCATGGCCAGCCAGTGCGACAGGCAATAGGGGCAGGACACCAGATATCCGAGCCAGGTCTCCTTGCCCCCCAACCAGCGTCGCAGCGGCTCAGCGATGCGCTCGCGGGCGATGGTGTGCGACAGCCCCATCACCACCAGCGCCAGGAGTAACAGCTGTACCAATCCGTTCACCCCTTGAACGTAGGCATATCCTGACTGGGCGCAAGGTCCCTCGCGGGGCGGCCCCCCGCAGAACCCGCGGGCGTGCCGCGCGCGCTGGCTTTTTCGATGAGGCGGTGATTAGCTACACCCGCGTTACCGTGGCGGATTTCCCGCCGCGACGGAGGATGTCTTGATGCGCAGCTTCTCGTTTGCCCCCGCGATTGCCGTTGCCGTTTTTCTTCCTCTGACCCTGGTGGTCGCCGGGTGCGCTGGTGACCCCAACGATCCTGAGACCTGGGCCAAGCAGTTGCCCAACCTGCGCACCCAGAAGGAAGCGCTGGATCACCTTGCCAACATGGACGTGGATAAGGCCCGCCCGGCGGTCCCGGCGCTGATTGCCCTGTACAAGGACACCAAGCGGCCCGAGCACCTGGAGGCCCTGGCCCGCTACAAGGACGACCGCACCAAGCCCGTGCTGATCGAGGCACTCGATTACAGCGACGACGATTTCGATCGCACCACCATCGCCGCCGGGGTGCTGGGCGATATGAAGGCCACCGACGCGGTTCCCGACCTGATCAAGGCCGCCGAGAAGCCCCTGCCGGTGAAGTCACGCGCCAACAACGCCAAGCTGGCCGCCATGCGCGCCCTGGTGCGCATCGGTGACAAGCGCGCCACCCCGACGCTGACCAAGATCCTGGGCACCTCCGCCGACGAGCAGGACTTCGCGCTCAATCAGAAGGCCGCGCTGGGACTGGCGGAGATGCGTGATCCCGCGGCCATTCCCGCGCTGATCAAGGGCCTGTTCATGACCGGACGGGGCGCCAACATCTTCCACGAGTGCCGGTTGGCTCTGGTGCGGCTGGGGGCGCCCGCGATCGATCCCCTGATCGACCTGCTCAACGAGAAGAATCCCGACATCGAGGCGATGTCCAAGCAGCTCAAGTTCGAAGAGCCCCCCCCCGTGGGCACGCCGGGCGTGGTGCCGAAGAAGGCGGCCATTCTGCTGGGCGATCTGCGCGCCCAGCAGGCGGTCCCCGCGCTTCAGGCGAAGCTGAAACAGAAGCAGCGCGGCGACGAGCACATGGCCATGCTGATCGCGCTCGGCTTCATCGCCGACCCGGCCGGTGTCGACACCTTGATCGCCAAGGCCAATGACGCCAAGGCTGACTTCCTGGAACGGAACGCCGCCGCCGACGGGTTGTACCTGGCCGGGGACACCCGGGCGGTCCCCACGTTGTTCAACCTGGCCAAGAGCGGATACGTCACCATCGACGGGCAGAAGGCCTCGAACCTACGGGCCAGCGCCGCCATCGACTTTGGTCGCATCGCCGGGCCCGAGCAGTACGATGCCTTCAAGGCGCTGGCCGACAAGGAAACCGAGGCCGTGGGCAAGTTCGCCGAGGCCATGGATCGGATGGCCGTGGCGAAGGAGTGCGGGTCCGACCTGGGATGCTACGGCAAGAAGCTGTCCGATCCGTCCTGGACCCGCGCCGAGAAGGCCGCCTTCGCGATCGGCTTTTCGGGCGACTCCGCCAAAGGCATCCCGCTGCTGGTCGCCGCCATGAAGCCGCTGGCCTCCATGGGACAGGACCGCTTTCCCGTGCATCAGGCGATGCTGTACGCCATGACGCGCCTGGGGTCGAAGTCCTGCAAGGAATGCATCGAAAAGCTGGAGAAGCAGATCGAGCGCGACGAGAAGGCCACCCGCATCCCGGGCGCCCGCGACCTGCTCGGCGAGACCCGGGTCGCCCTGGCGGTCATCCAGAACAAGGATCAGGCGACGCCCAAGGCGATCTCCG
>JBDSME010000085.1:0-10922 GCA_039916065.1 Polyangia bacterium | reverse complement strand
TCCAAAGGGGAGCTTGGGCCAAACACCACACTGGTCCCGAGCATCCAGCGTGGACAAAGTGCGCGTTTCCCCCGTCCGCTTGGTGGTGTCAATATCCATCTCCGCCCAAGTCGTCCGGTTCGACTTGTTGGATATCGCCACCCAGAGGCGACGATTTGAAGTCCATACGGGAGCACAGGGCAACACCGGCCCGAGGTCCCGGGCCGTGCCCGGCCTGGTCCGAGATATGACGCGCACCCGAGAGACATTGAGAGAGGTCACGTAGGCGACGTGCTCGGCAGACGGATCAGCCGTCGGATAGCCGGGGATCAATTGATCGGTGTAGATCGCATGACAGACCTTGTCGCGACCCGAACACTCCATGATCTGGCTGGAGACAACGCTCACGTAAAGACAACCCTCCGTATTCGGCACAAAGGACGGGGAGGTGTCCGTTGGCCCGTCGGAGATCTGCACTTCACTTCCGTCAGGCCGTCGCAACACGATCACTTCGCGGCTATCGGGCAAGGCGCGCTGGACCAACAGCCGGCCATCCGGCGAGAGGGAACCATTCACCGAACGACCATCAGTAGTCACGGGCAACAAGGCCCCATCAGCCCCCTGTCGGTAAAGATCCCACGTCCGCTTGCGGGTGCTGATGAGGCGATGCTCTGGTGTCGAGAGGTACTCCTGAACATCGGCGCCGCTCACCATGGCCACACGCCGCAGATTGGTGACCGCAGAATTTGCAGACACCAGTTGCCTGTCCCCTTGTGGGCCGAGGACCGTGAACAAGACACGGCCCGCCTCTCCAAAATGAACATTCCGCGCCCAGCGGGGCACTTCCGAACGCCCCAGCACCTCGAGCCCCGGTAGGGCATGAACGACCAAAACATTGCCGAAAGACTCCGTCGTGTACAGCACGGCGAGCCGGCTGCCGGATTGGTCGACGGCCTGGCCATCGAGCACCGACTGGCCCGGAAGATTGTCGGCAACCACCGTCATCTCTCGCGTGGAGATGGAGAATATCCCGGCATGCAGAGAATCGACGGCGAAAGAGAATTCCTGGCCGTTGGCTAACCACCGCGGGGCGCTGCCGCGAACGAGTGATTTACCCTGACGGCCATCGGGAAAACTCGAAACAAGAATCTGCTGCGCCCCGTCTATCGTCTTCTCAAATAGAATCGAGCGCCCGTCAGGAGACGCCTGCGGGCACCCAGATTGGTACGTCTCGGGTAGCAGGCTCGTGGCCGCACGCCTGGTACCATCCATCGCAATCTCTTCGGCGTGTCGCGGTTCTCCCCAGATCACTTGGATGCTGTTGCGCGCCCGGTCGAATGAGAGACAGTGTACGCGCCCATCAAAATTCGCGAGCCGCGTCGTCCCGCGGCTCCAATCAACGGCGCTTCCAACGGGCTGGAGCACCCGTCGCTGAGTGTCCGCCGAACTCGCCAGTTGCGAGGACGAGGCAACCGCACGGCTGGTCCAGCGGTCGCGGATCACACCGAGGGAGGCGACCGCGGCGATGGCCACGGCGCCCCAGATCATGCGCCGGCGATCGGTCACCTGGAGGTGCCGCGAGCGCCGTCCCAGCACCGCCGCTTCGAACTCCCGGCGCACGTCCACCGCCGACGCCGGACGCGACCGGGGATCTTCTTCAGCGCAGCGTGCGCAGAGCTGGGCAAGCCGGCGCTCCCGTGTCGAACTCAACGGCGGCGGGGTGTACAGACGCGCGCCGCGCTTGATCACCGAGCGATCCGGTCGCATCCCAAAGAGGATCTCGTGCAGAACCATGCCCAGGGCCCAGACATCGGCGCGCACGGTGGCCGGATCGCCCATCACCACTTCGGGGGCCATATAACGGGGCGTGCCCACCATGATGGTGGTGGTTGGCCCGGCGCCCGGATCGGTGGCCAGGCCGAAGTCGCTCACCACCAGGCGGCCGTCCTCCATGCGTAGGATGTTCTCGGGCTTGAGATCGCGGTGGATGATCCCGGCGGCGTGCAGGGCGGCGGCACCCGCCACCACCGCTCGCGCATCGGTCAGCCGGTCTTCCAGCGGGCGCTTGAGCGCCGCGTCGCCGATCTCACCACGGATGGTCCCGCGGGTGGCCAGTTCCATGGACAAGAACCGCTGGCCGTCGGCGTCGCCGATGTCGAACACCCTACAAACGTTGCGGTGCTGGATCTGCCGGCCGACCCGCAGCTCGCGAGAGAACCGCTCAGTCCAGAGGGGATCACTGACGTATTCGGAGCGGAGGATCTTCAAGGCGACGGCGGCGCGCGCCACCCGATCGAAGGCCCGCAACACCCGGCCGCTCCCCCCGGTTCCGATGAGGGCTTCTATCTGATACCGGCCAGCCAGGACATCGCCACGTCCCAGTTCGGGTGCGGACGCCGCAAGCAGCACGGGCCCGCCGACACCGGTCACGCTGTCTTCAGGAATTCGATTCCCCTCCTGCAAGGCCACCCCGTGTCCGATATCACCCATGACGGTTGGGATCGTATTCCCTCCCGGGCGACAAGCCAAGAAGGACTTGCCGTGTCCGCGCCCTTAAAGCGCGCAAACAACGCGTTGTGGCAGCAATTCCGCCAGCGGGTATCAGTGGTACGCGGTAGGCGCGCGGCGAAGTGGCTCTAGCCGCGCTTCGACAGCGGGACGAAGTCCTGCTTGGTCGGGCCGGTGTAGATCTGCCGGGGGCGCATGATCTTGGTGGTGGGGTCGTCCACCATTTCCTTCCAGTGAGCGATCCAGCCGGGCAGCCGACCGATGGCGAACATCACGGTGAACATGTTGGTGGGGATACCCATGGCCCGGTAGATGATGCCGCTGTAAAAGTCGACGTTCGGATAGAGCTTGCGGTCGACGAAGTATGAATCGGTGAGGGCCGCTTCCTCGAGGCGGTGCGCGATCTCCAGCAGGGGATCCGGCGCCTTCATCTTCTTCATGACCTTGTCCGCGGCGACCTTGATGATCTTCGCGCGCGGGTCGTAGTTCTTGTAGACGCGGTGCCCGAACCCCATCAGCCGGAAGCCGGAGTCTTTCCGCTTGGCCATCTCCACGTATTTCTTGACGTCACCGCCGCCATCCTGGATGGCCTGCAGCATCTCCAGCACCTCTTCGTTGGCACCACCGTGCAGCGGTCCCCACAGGGCCAAGATGCCAGCGGCCACCGACGCAAACAGGTTGGCCTGCGAGCTGCCGACCATGCGCACGGTGGAGGTGCTGCAATTCTGTTCGTGATCGGCGTGAAGGATGAGAAGTTGGTTGAGGATCTTCACCAGATCCTCATCGATCTCGTAGTTCTCCGCGGGAACGGAGAACATCATGTTCAGGAAGTTCGCGCAGTAGCTGAGGGAGTTCTTCGGATACACGAAGGGCTGCCCCATGGACTTCTTGTAGGAGTAACAAGCGATGGTCCGCAGCTTGGAGATCAGACGCCCGATGGTGATGTCGATCTCCTGCTTGTTCTTCACGCTCAGTGCCGCCGGATAGAACGTGGACAGCGAGGTCACCATCGACGACAGGATGGCCATGGGGTGCGACGTCCCGGGGTAGCCGTCGAAGAACCGCTTCATGTCCTCGTGCAGCATGGAGTGTCGCGTGAGCAACTCGGAGAAGGACGACAGTTCAGCCTGCTTGGGCAGATGTCCGTAGATCAGGAGATACGCCACCTCCACGAAGGTGGCGTGCTCGGCGAGCTGTTCAATCGGGATGCCCCGGTAGCGCAGGATGCCCTTTTCTCCGTCGAGAAAAGTGATGGCGCTGAGGGTAGAGGCGGTGTTCACGAATGCGGGATCCAGCGTCACGGCACCGGTCTCGGCGCGCAGCTTGCTGATGTCGATCCCCTGTTCGCCTTCGCTGCCCACGAGGATGGGCAGCTCGACGGTCTTGTCTCCGATCTTCAGTTGCGCGCGCTCAGACACTTGGTTCCTCCGGGTGGGCAGCGGCGCGAGCATAACCTATATAGTTCTCCCCGTGAGCACCCCAGCCGCTTGTCTTTTATTATTGTTGGCCGTCGAATCCGCCCCCGCCGCCAGCGCTGGAAATGAAGCGGTTCCGCCGCCGCCGGCCAGCGCGGCGATGCCCGCGGCGACAGATATACTGGGGCGCATCGATGGCCTGCATCGCCGTCGTGACGACCCCGGCGCTCTGGCCGATGAGACGAAGCTGGTCGCCGAGAGTCTGGCCCGCGCTCCCGGCGACTTCGAGGTGCTGTGGCGGGCGGCGCGGTTTTATTTCTGGATGAGCGACGATCCGGGGGCCGCCAACGAACAGCGCTCCAAGCTCGGCAAGACGGGCTGGGACCTGGCCGAACGGGCCATCGTGGCCGACCCTGCCCAGGCGGCCGGCTACTACTGGGCGGCGGTGACCATGGGCAACTTCGCGCTGGGCCTGGGCGTGGTCAAGGCGCTGACCATGGGCATGGAGGAAAAGTTCAAATCCCGCCTGACCCGCGCCGAACAGCTGGCCCCCGACTATCAATTTGGCGGGGTCGATGTCGCCTGGGGCCGCTTTTACGAGAAGCTCCCCTGGCCCAAGCGCGACCGCAAAAAAGCGGAGTTCCACCTGCGCCGCGCGCTCACCCGGGCCAACGGTGTCAACCTCCGGGCCCGCGTTTATCTGGCCGATACCCTGGCACATGACGGTCGCGGCGCCGAGGGCAAGAAGCTGCTGGGAGAGGTGGCGGCCGCGCCGGTGGGCCGCTACGACGCTCCCGAGGAGCGACGGGCCAAGGCCCTGGGCGCGGGGCTGATGCCCGACTTGCTCAAGATGATGAACTGAGACGATCGGTAGGGGTCGCGGCCGAAGGTCGCGAGGTGGGGAAGGGAGGGCGTGCAGGTCCCCGTATGAGCCTGCCCGTTTACGGGGACAGGCTCCCAGGGGGGGACGCGGCCGCCGCCAGCACCACGGTGCTGACGGTGGTGGGCGGCTGCGGATAGAACAGATAGTTGGCGATCACCGGGTCGGCCCCGAACCGCCGGGCATAGTCGGCCCCGTCGAAATCGGCGGGGGCCTCCACGATCTCCCCGAAATCGAGGTGGCGAATGTCCCGCTCGGCCAGCACCGCCACCAGGGCTTGCATCCGCGGCAGCAGGATGGGATCGAAGACACCGCTGCGCGCGCGCTCGGTGATGACCAGCTCGCCGCCGCCGCCCTTTTGGCGCTCCATGGTCATGGCCACCTCCTGCACGCCTGCGAATCGGGTGACGCCCGACAGGACCACGCGCAGGTAACGTTCGTCCAGGGCCACCCCCACCTCCCCCGTCTCCGGCAACTCAGAGCCCACTGCGGCGGTGTGCTGCTGCTCGCGAAGCTCGACGATGGCGGGGGTCCGCCCCAGGCACAGCACGTAAATATAGTCGCACCACTCGTCGGCATCGCCGGGCCGGAACAGCGCCAGGGTCCCCATCCGCTTCGTGATGGCCGCAGCCAGCTCCTCGCCCTCTTCCCGCGAGAGGCCGGCCTCGAACGCGGCGGACTCGTCGCGCTCGCCCCAGCGCCGCGTGGGATACAAGCGCTGCAGCGCCTCGTCGATGGCGGCGAACATGCCCCCTTTGCGAGCATCACACCCGCCCTTCTGTCCGCAGTTGGTACAGCCTCCCATGGCGCCTCCTAACGAGGGTGTTGGAGAGCCGCCGCTGCGGCCTCTTCGATCATGCGGGGGTGCTCCGCCGGGTTCGCCCAGCGGGCTTGACCTTCACGCGGTAGCAGATCGATGGGGTCGAAGTAGTAATAGAGTTGCCCCGGGTGCACGTTCGGGCTGACGAACACGGAGATCCCGGTGGTCCGATCGTAGTGTTCGAAAGAGTGCGCGTCGCGCTTTCCCCCACCTCCCGGAGCGTCGACCACCACCGTGGGGGTAAGAAACCCGGCGGTCAGGCCCCGCACGCCTTTCTCGATATCGAGACCGGTCTGCAGCGTGGTGCGCAGGTCCTCCACCCCCTTCACGAGATCGTGCATGTAAACGTAGTAGGGGCGCACGTTCACATAGCCCAGCCGCTTGACCAGCAAGCGCATGGTGGACACGCTGTCATTCACGCCCCGCTGCAGGACGGTCTGATTGCGCACGGTCACACCGCGTTCGAACAGCTTGTTCATCGCGGCCTGGGTGATCCAGGTGATCTCACGCGGGTGATTGAAATGCGTGTGCAGCACCACCTCCTTGTGCAACTTGCGCCCGTGCTCGACCACGCGGGTCAACGCGTCCGTCCAGGCGTGATCGGTCAGGATCTTCTGGGGCATCACCGCCGGCCCCTTGGTCGCGTAGCGCATGCGGCGCACATTGGGCATGGCCAGCAGAGTCTCGCCTATCTCAGTGAGCTGCTCGGGTCGCAGCTGGTAGACGTCGCCCCCCGAGATCACGATGTCTTCCAGCTCGGGTCGCGAGCGAATGTACGCGAACGCCTGCTGCCAACGTTCGGCGTTGACCTTGAGCTGAAACTTGGAGACCTCCTCGGTATCGATGCCCACGGCGTAGCTGCGCGTGCAAAATCGGCAGTACACCGGGCAGGTGTCCAGCGGCAAGAAGAGCGCCCGATCGAAGTAGCGGTGGGTCAAGCCAGGCACCGGCATGTCATGCCGTTCGTGCAACGAATCCAGGTCCAGCTTGGGATGATCGGGGAGGTGGCGCGACGCCACGGGAATGAACTGCAGGCGCAGCGGATCCTCATAAGGGCGGCTCCAGTCGATCAGTGACAGCAGATACGGCGATACGCGAACCGACATCGGCGCGTGTCGGAACCCTTCGGCCGCATCCTGAATGAAGGCGTCCGACACCAGCCCGCGCAGCGCCTCCAGCAGCTTGGGGATCTTGGTGATGGAATGTTTGGCTTGCCAGTGGTGGTCCAGAAAGTCACTGTCGGGGACCTCGGCGTAGGCGGGCATCCGCCGCCAGAACTCGCCCTGCAGCAAACGCTGGTATTCCAGGGCTTCCGCTTCCACCGGTGGCTTCAGCGCCAAAGGCACGCCACCCGAGGAGCCGGCGGCCATCGGCAAGGTCGTATCGTGCGGTCGGCGGTGGTTCACCGCCTGGCGAGGGGCCGCGGGCGCTGACGAGGCGGGGGAGGAATGCTCCGGGGCCGACCCCCTCGCGACAGTCAGCTTGCTTTCTGTCGCCATGCTTCAGCGTAACTTGCGCCGGGCGGGGTTGCCAGCCTTGCCGTGCTTGCCGGTCTCGTGGTGACGATCACCGCAGCCGCCATCCCACATTCCCACATTCCCACATTCCCACATTCCCACATTGCCGTACTGCCGCCTTTCTCAGGCGCCGGCACCGCGGTCCAAGCACCGGGAGGCGCGGCTTTGCCGCGCCGGGATGGCCGTTAAGTGGGTGGGCCCGCGGGAGGGCGAGCCCTCCCGCGAGCGCCGAAGGCGCGTGGGCCAGCGGGAGGGCGATCCCTCCCGCGAGCGCCGAAGGCGCGTCCTCAAATACCAAGCGCGAAGCGTGCGTTGCCGCGCTGGATCACCAGGACCGAGCGGACGCCGCGGGCGCGCCGTTCTTCCACCGCGCGCAACCGGTCCAGGGTGACGGGCTGATCATCGAGCTGGACCAGCAGATCGCCCTCCTCCAGCACGCCGCTGGCCGGACCACGTGGATCGACGCCCGTCACCGCCAGGCCTTGCCCGGGCCCCATACCCAGGGCGCGCGCTTCGCGAGAATCCAGGGGGCGCGCGTCTATACCCAGGAAGAGCCGCGCACCCATCGTCACATCGCCCTGCCCGCCCAGGGTGACCGTGGCGTCCATGCGATGGCCTGCTCGCATGAACGCGACCTTGGCCTTTTCACCGGGCGCCAGTCCGGCCACCACCATGGGCAGCCGGCGGTAACTCTCGATGGGCTTGCCGCCGATCTCCACGATCACGTCGTTGGGACGCAATCCGCCGACCTCGGCAGGGCTGCCCCGCCCCACCACGTTGACCAGCGCGCCCGGCGTATAGGGAACGTGGAGCTCCTGGGCCCGGGCCGCCGTGAAGTCTTCGCCACCGACGCCGAGATAGCCGCGAGCCACTCGCCCCGACCGCCGGATCTGGTCGGCGATCTGCCGCGCCAGATTGATGGGGATGGCGAATCCGACGTTCATGGCCACGCCGGGGTTGATGATGGCCGAGTTGATACCAATGACCTGACCGGCGAAGTTAAAGAGCGGACCGCCGGAGTTGCCCTGGTTGATCGCGGCATCGGTCTGGATGAAATCCTGGTAGCGCGGGTCGAGGTCGGCCAGCTTGTTGCCCACGGCGCGATTCTTGGCGCTGACAATGCCCATGGTGACGGTCTGGCCCAGCCCCAGCGGATTGCCGATGGCCAGGACGTAATCGCCGACGCGAACGCGATCGGAGTCTCCCAACGTGACGGGCGGCAGACCGGGCGGTGGCGTGTCGATCTTGACCACGGCGACGTCGGTGGCGGGATCACTTCCCAGGACGCGCGCCGGCAACTGTCGATCGTCTGAAAGGCGGACCATCACCTCATCGGCCCCCGCCACCACGTGATTGTTGGTCAGCACCACGCCGGTGGCATCAAGCAGGAACCCCGAGCCCAGGCTTTCGGCCCGCTGCTGGGTCACGCGGGGGGCGCCGCGGCCGACCCCGAACTGCTCGCGAAGCATCTGGCTCCAGGGATCCTCGCGACTGATCTGGCGAATGATCTTGGTGCTGAGGATGGTGACCACCGAACCCTTGACCCGGTCCACCAGCGGCGCCACCGAGGTGCGCATGTCGCCCGGGGCCGGGACTTCCAGGGGCGCGGCGCTTCCGGTGCCCACGGCCGTGGGTACGGAGGTGGGGGGCGGCGCGACAGGCGCCGGCGGCGAAGCGGCCAGAGGCGCGCCGACCGGAGAGGCGGGGTGCGGGTCGGCCTTGCTGTCGGACCGGGCCTGACCGGGAGTACAACCGGCGGCGGACACGACCAGAGCCAGCGTGATGCACCGGATCAGCCCCACCACGTTTTTGATGTGCAGATCTGATTGCGGGCGCCGGCCCTCACCGGGAGTGCTGGCGACCGGGAAGCCCAGGCCAGCCCGCCCCCCGAACGCCACCGAATCAGCCCCGGTAGACGACGATGCCACGCGTGGGATCGTAGGGGGTCAGCGCCACCGTCACCTTGTCGCCCAGCACCACGCGGATGCGGTGCTTGCGCAGCTTGCCGCCAAGGTGAGCCAAGATCTGGTGGCCGTTCTCGATCTCGATGCGGAAATTGCCCGCTGGCAGGACCTCGATCACACGTCCTTGAAACTCGATATGCTCTTCACGACCCATGGGCGGCGGAGACCCTAACCGCTTGTATGCCCACGGTCAACGTACTTCGGGGAAAGTTCCGGCACATCAATCGCCGTGAACCGCGCGCGTATACGTCGTGCGGAGACAGCGGTCAGCGCTTCCGAGAGGCAGGCTTCTTGGCGGCGGCGGGCTTGGCGACGGCCTTGGCCGCGGGCTTCGCCAGGGTCTTGTCGGTGGCCTTGGCCGGGGCTTTCGTCTCTGGCCTGCCCGGCTTGCCGTCTGGCTTGCCGTCTGGCTTGCCCTCTTGCTTGCCCTCTTGCTTGCCCTCTTGCTTGCCGTCTTGCTTGCCCTCTTGCTTACCCTCCTGCTTGGCTTCCGACTTGATGCTGCCTCCGTCGCGGGCGGCGATCACGCCCAGTACGTTGCCGTCGCAATCGGCGATCAGACCGAACACGCCGCGGTCGGCCAGGGTCATCCGCTGCACCAGGATGCGACCACCTTGCTTCTCGGCTTCCGCCAACGTCTTGTCGACGTCGCTCACCGCCACAAACGGCACGGGCCCTGGGGCCTGGGCCAGCGCATCGCGGATCCAGGAAGCCTGGACACCGCCGGGAAGGTCGACCAGCAGGTGCCCTCCGGACTGAACACCGTCCGTTTTCCAGCCAAACAACTTGGCGTAAAAAGTCGCGCTACGGGAGAAATCACGACTTGGAAGCTCGATGTGAACGATCTCACCGACCATAGGCAGCCGACCCTAACACGGATGTCGACGGTACCAATGCCATTCGGACCTCCGGCCTCCGGCTAGCGCGCGGCGGCCGCCGCGAACAGCGACGCCACTTCACACAGCTCTATCGTGGCGCCATACACGTCTCCGGTCAGTCCGCCGAGACGCCTCCGCAACCACAAGCCCATTCCCAGCGCCACCCCGAAAGCGGCCACTGCTTGCCTCGCCGCGCTCCACCCCAGCGACGCGACCAGCGCCATGGCCAGCGCGCTGGCAACGGCCAGCTGTGCCCACCCCGCCCCGCGCTTGAACCCGCGTCCCAGCCCTTCGGGCCGGGCGTAGGGAAACAGCACCAGCTGGGGCGTGACCGCCCAGCGCGCGAACACCGGGAAAGCCAGGAGCGCCGAAAAGTCGCGCGCTTCCAGCAGCGCCGCCACCGCCGCCACCTTCGCGAGAAGAAGCAGGATCAGCGCCGTTGCGCCGTGTGCGCCGATACGGCTGTCACGCATGATGGCCAAAGTCCGTTCCCGATCGCCGCGGCCGCCACCCAGCCCATCGAACAGGTCAGAGAGCCCATCAAGATGTAGCCCTCCGGTGATCACCGCAAGCACCGCCACCAACACCACCGCCACCACCAGGGGCGGGGCCGCTTCCGGCGCCAAATAGCCGAGCCCGGCGGTCACCACACCCAGCACCAATCCCACCAGCGGGAAGAACGCCACCGCCGCGCCCAGGTCACGCTCATTGATGTCGGGGAGGGGCGATGGGAAGCGCGTCAAGAAAGCGAACGCCGCGGCAAGCGCGCGGATCATGACTGCCCGGAGTCCGGTGTCCCCCTCGAACCACTGTTCTCCGCCGCCCCTGGGTATGGCGACCGCGGGCGAAGCGCCCCCGCCCCATGCCGGATCAGCGCCACGGGACCAGGATGCAGCCGAAGCACCGCACCCATGACGGCGGCATACAGCTCATCGGCGCAGTCGCTCAGTCGCTGGTGCAG
>JBDSME010000084.1:0-5354 GCA_039916065.1 Polyangia bacterium | reverse complement strand
CGCTGCCGCCGCTGCCAGTAGAGCCGCCGCTTCCGGTGGGGTCGCTGCCGCCGCTGCCAGTAGAGCCGCCGCTTCCGGTGGGGTCGCTGCCGCCGCTGCCAGTAGAGCCGCCGCTAGTTCCGGTCTTGCCCCCGGTGGTCGTGGCGGGTGGTGTGGGTGAACTAGATGAACACGAAGCGAGTGCTATGGCCAGGGCGCTTGACGAGACGAGCAGTGCGAGTTTCATGAAAATCCTCCGAGTGGTTCAAGGGCGGGGTAAAGGCTAGGCGGGCGCGATGATGGTACTCAGCGACCGCGCTTGCCTTGGCGAGGTCCGTAGGGGAACAACCGAGCAGCTTGTCACGGAGTCGAACGGTGAGTACGACTTTTCAAGCTAAGTTGGCGCACCCTACCAGCACCTATAGGTTAAGTAAACACGTCTTCCTAATGAGGGCAGTCGACACGTGAAGGGCGCCTGATCCGTAGATCCTTCGCCTGATCCATCCATCCTTTGCTGATGTTGTTGATCAGTGAACGGAGCTTCCAGGGACAATGGGAACCCCCCCGACCCTACCATTGTCGCGTGGACTACTGCGCGCTGCTTGCTGGTAAGCGACGAAGATCACGAGATGGGCCAACGATCATCGAATGTCCATCGGAACCGTCCATCGGAATCCCATAGCATGCCCATGGGAATGCCGCTTCGCGCCCGCTTCGCGCTATCAACCGATTTCCGGCGTTGACCGCCAAACATTGATGCACCGTTCCGAAGGGGGGGCCGGGCCAGTGGACCTGGCGGTTGTCGTCCACGTGCAATCTGAATTCGACTTGCCGATGCTTAGCGGGCGATCTCGCGGGCGGGGAGGTTGATGGTGAAAACGCAGCCCTGCCCGGGGAGATCACGCACGCGGATGGTGCCGTTGTGCGCCTCGGCGGCCTGTTGCGCGATCGCCAGTCCCAGGCCGAATCCGCTCTGATCCGCCCCGCGCTGCACCAGCGGCATGAACAGGTCCTGGGCCCGGCCCGGCGGCAGGCCGCCACAGCCGTCCTCCACTTCGATCCGCACCTCGCCCGGGGTCTGCAGGGCGCGGACGGTGATGGTGGCACCGGGGTGGCTGAACTTGATGGCGTTCTGAAGAAGGTTGGAGATCGCCGACCGCAGCAGGCGCACGTCGGCCTCGATCTCCAGAGATTCAGGGATGTTTACCTGGAGCGTGACCTGCTTCTCCTCGGTGTCGGCGCTGGCGTCGAAGGCGATCTCGTCGATGAAGGTCCGCAACGGCACCACCTCGATGCGGGGCGTGACACCCATCTTGAGCGAGGCGTGGCTCAAGGCATTGTCCACGACCTCGACGATTCGCCGCAAGTTGCGATGCAACAAGTCCACCGCGCGACCGCCCTTGGTCAGCTCACCACGGCGGAGGATATCGAACGCCATGCGCGCCGACGAAAGGGGATTGCGAATCTCGTGGGCGATGAACCCCAGGTGCTCTGAGGCGCTGCGGTGTAACTCCGCGTCACGCTCGCTGACATACTGAGAGACGGCGCTGGCGATGCCACCGTTCAGCCACTTGGCGATGATCTGTTGTTCGCCGGGCGAGATGGAGGTGCCTGACTCGGCCACGATCGCCAGGATTGAACGATGCAAAACGCCGTACTCGCGCACCACCTCGCCGACGTTGAAGCCCAGCCCCAGCCTCTGCGCGCCGTGTTCGATTGCGGTCTCGCCGAGAGCTGGCAGCGGCAACGCCTCGGGATGCAGGGCCAGGATCAGCTCGTCGATGAAGAAGGGAATGCGATCGAGGAGCTCGGCCGGAGTGAGGGCATCGGCCGTGCCCTCCCGGCTCGTGGCGTGCATCCAACGCTGGATCAACGCATCGCGATTGCTCCGGAGCACATCGTAAAGGACGGACCGTGGTGGTGTTTTCTCCTCCGCCATTCAGCAGCCGTCCGATCCACTCCGACAACAGTCCCGGTCTATCAGCATGGCTCCGTCAGCCTACGGCAAGACACCCGGGGGTCAAGCGCGAATAGCCGCCGGCGCGGCGCCCTATAGCGTGGATTGTGGATCTACGTCGACTACAAGGCGGACGTCGGGACCCAGTTTCACCGCCGAGCCGGCCCGGGCAGCCGCCGCCAGAGGGGCGCGCTCGACCGAGGCCAGCCAGACCTGAAAGCGGGAACGGCCACGCACGCGGGGGATGGGCGCCTCGGCGGGACCGCGCAACCGCACCCGCGTCCCACCTACCGAGACCGCCGCGTCGGCCGCGGCGCGGGCGTCGGCGCGCACCCGGGCCTCATCGGGGCCATCCAGCCGCAGCACCACCATCCGGGTGAAGGGCGGGTAGCCGAGCTCGGCGCGCGCCTCCAGTTCGGCCCGCACGAATCCCTCGTAGTCGTGCGTGCGCACCGCCACGATTGCCGGATGCTCGGGATTGTACGTCTGCACGATCACCCGGCCCGGCCGATCGCCGCGCCCGGCGCGCCCCGCTACCTGTTCCAGAAGCTGAAAGACCCGCTCGGAGGCACGGAAGTCGGGAAGGTGCATGGCCTGGTCGGGCTGCAGGACACCCACCAGGGTGACTCCGCCGAAGTCGTGGCCCTTGGTCACCATCTGGGTCCCCACCAGGATGTCGATCTCGCCGGCGTTCATGGCGCGCAGCACCTCGTTGAGGTGACCACCGCGCTCAGGGGCGCCAGCGGCGCTGGCGCCCGCTGTGTCTCGGTCGAGGCGGGCCACGCGGGCGTCGGGGAATTGCCCGCGGATCAGGGCCTCGACGCGCTCGGTGCCCATGCCCAGGCGTTCCAGTTTTGGCAAGCGGCAGGCCGGGCACAGGGCGGGAACAGATTCCTGGGTGCCGCAGTAGTGGCAGACCAATCGGTCGCGGCCGCGGTGGTAGGTCATGGAGACGGCGCAGTGGGCGCAACGAACCACGAGTCCGCAGGCCCGGCACAGCACCACGGTGGAAAATCCCCGCCGGTTGAGGAAGAGGATGGTCTGCTGCCCGGCGGCCAGATTCGCCGCCACCGCCTCCGCCAGCGGCGTGGACAGCAGTCCGTCGGGACCGGGGGGATGCCGCCGCAGATCCACGATCTCCACCGGAGGGAGCGTGCGCGGGGTGGCCCGTTCGGGAAGCAGGAGGTGACGAAATCTTCCCAGCTCGGCGTTGCGTCTGCTCTCGAGGGATGGCGTCGCCGAACCGAGCACCGCGACGGCACCGGCGCGCTGGGCGCGCATGACCGCCATGTCGCGGCCGTGGTAGCGGACCCCTTCTTCTTGCTTGAACGACGGATCGTGCTCCTCGTCGACCACCAGGACACCCAGCTCACGGACCGGCGCGAACACCGCTGACCGGGCCCCGAGCGCGATGCCCACCTCCCCTAGCCGCAACCGTCGCCAGGCGGCCAGCCGCTCGCGCGGCGGCAAGGCACTGTGCAACACCGCAACGTCGTCGCCGAACCGGGCGCGAAATCGCCCCGCGAGCTGGGGCGTCAGCGCGATCTCGGGCACCAGCACCAGCGCGCCCCGACCGGCGGCGCGCGCCTCGGCGATCACGCGCAGATAGACCTCCGTCTTGCCCGACCCGGTCACCCCCTGCAGCAGAAAGGTGGCGTACCCCTTGCCGAGAGCTTCGATGATCTCGCGGATGGCGTGGGCCTGTCCGGCGGTGGGCGTGGGCGGACATTCGCCGGCCTTTGCGCCGACCCTTGCCGCCGGAGCACCAACTTGATCGTCGGCGCCGGCTTTTGACAGGGGGATTGGGCGCTGCTCAACGCGCACCAGTCCCGCATTCGTCAGCGCGCGGAGCTGGGCGCGCTCACTGGCCGTGAGTACGTCCACGGCCAACCCCTCATCCGCGGGCGCGGCCCGCACCTTCTCCAGCACGGCACGGCGGGCCCGTGCCCGCGCCGGCAATACCGCCGCCGACACCACGTCACTTGCGGCGGCCGCCACGAAGCGCCTCGTGGGTGGCGCGCGACGGTCCCGCACCTCGTCCCCCACCTCCACCAGACCGGCGGCCTCCAGGCGGCCAATGTGGGCGGCGGCGGCGGCGGCGGTCGCGGTGGGGCCCCCTCTTCCCGCGAGGCGCCTGGCAATCAGCCGCCACGGCACCTCTCCCCCTGATTCCACCAGCAAGCGCAGCAGGGGATCCCACACCGGGGCGCTCGCCCCCACGCCGTCGAGCGCGATCTGTGGCGAGCCTCCCCCCGGGTCGCGCGCCGCGCGCTCACCCGCCGCCGTGAGGCGCACCTGACGTACAGCCTCGGCCCGCTCGCCCTGCGGCAGGCCGGCGCGCAGCAACTCTCCCAACGGCGCCTGGTAATATTCCGCCGCCCAGCGGGCGAGGCCCATCATCTGTTCGTCGAAGGCCGGGGTGCCGGGCACCACGGCTTCGATATCCCGCGGTTTGAATCGTGTGCCACTGGCCACGGCAGGCCCCAGCACGAATCCGGTCACGGTGCGACCGCCGAACGGCACCACCACCTGCGTGCCGGAGACGATGCGGCCGCCGGGGCGCGGGTCGCGGTAGGTGAAGGTGCCCGGCACCGGCAGCGCGACCGCCACCTCCCAGAAGGTCGGCAAGGTCGATTCGTCCGCGGGCGGCGGTTCGCCGCCGGTCTGTTGGTTGCTGGCTATTGGCTGTTGACTCACCTTCCGACGGCGCGCAACTCGGCCAGCAGCCGCTCGGCCCCAGCGCGCACGTCGGCGCCGATGTCCGCCCGGTTGAGCGCGTGATACAGCACGGCCAGCACGTAGCCCGCGCGGTCCCCGGCATCGAATCGGCGGCCGGCCATCTCGATCCCGCACAGTCCCCGCTCGGCGCACAAGGTGGCCAGGCCGTCGGTGAGCTGGATCTCGTCACCCCTCCCGGGCGGCGTTCGCTCCAGGATGGAGAAGATCTCCGGCGGTAGCACGTACCGGCCGATGATCGCCATGCGCGAAGGTGCCGTCCCGGGCGCCGGCTTTTCAATCAGCCTGGAGACCCGCAAGGTGGGACTGGTCTTCGCCGGGATCCCTCCGTCGTCGATGCGTTCGCCGCCGGCGATCCCGTAAAGGTGTTCTTGCCCCACGGGGACTTCCTGCAAGCCCACCACGCCGACCCCCTGCCGTTCGTAGACGCCCAGCAACTGGGCCACCCCGGGCGGCTTGCCCACGAACAGGTCGTCGCCGAGCAGCACGGCGAAAGGCTCGTCACCCACCGCCTCGCGCGCGCAAAGGACCGCATGCCCCAATCCCCGTGCTTCACCCTGCCGCACCGAAACGAAGCGCGCCATCGAAGAGATTCTCCTCAGCGCCGCCAGATCCTCGGTCCTGCCCTTGCGCTCCAGCAACGCCTCCAGTTCGGCGGAGCGATCGAAGTGGTCCTCGATGG
>JBDSME010000083.1:0-6249 GCA_039916065.1 Polyangia bacterium | reverse complement strand
ACCGGCGTCAGCTCCATCATCTCGGGGCCGATCATGGGTCGGCTGAGTGACGCCATCGGCAAGTACGCCATGTTCGTGGTGGGATCGCTGGTGGGAATGGTGGTGGTGGGGATTTATTGCAACCTGGGCACCACCCCCCTTGCATGGGTGATCGCCCTCAACATGGTGCTGTTCATGGCCATCATGGCGCGCATGATCTCGGCTTCGGCGCTGACCTCCGCGGTCCCCGACCTCAGGGATCGGGGCGCCTTCATGGCAGTCAACGCTTCGTTGCAACAGCTATCGGGCGGGGTGGCGTCGTCCGTCGCCGGCATGATCGTGGTGCAGAACTCCGACGGTCGTCTGGCCCACTACGACACCCTGGGATACGTGGTGATGGTCGCCATGCTGATCACCGTGGTGATGCTGTACCCCATTCATCGCGCCGTGAAGGAGAAGATGGAGAAGATCGACGCCGCCAAACGACCGCCCGCTCAGCCACCCGCGCCCACTGAAAATGCCGTCTGATGACGCGGCGGTGAGCTCTCACCAAGCGGTCAGATGCGGAACATGTTCTTTGCCTTGCGCCCCGTGACCGAGCCTGCAAAGGCCAGCGCCGAGATCAGGAACAGCATCGACCAGAATCCCAGCGCGGCCGCCAGCTGTCGCCCGTCCCCCGGCAACAGCAGCAATTCGTAGATGGCCTTGGTGACGGGATAGGTGACCTGCCGCTGCGCCAGGATCAGCGAATCGGACACCTCCAGCATTGACAGGGCGAAGGTGAAGATTCCCCCGGCCAGCAGGTGCGGTGCCAGCAGCGGCAACGTTACCCGGGCGAAGGCCCGCAGGGGTCCAGCGCCCAGGCTGGCCGCGGCCTCCTCCAGGGTGACGCTGATCTGCCGCAACCCCGCCGTCGCCGACCGCACCACGAAAGGCAATCTGCGGATGGCGTAGGCGATCACCAGCAGCATGGTGGGATCGCGCGCCGGATTCAGGAACGAAAGCGGGCGGCCGTCGCGCGTGATGGCCAGATAGCCGAAGGCCATGACCAGGCCAGGGACGGCCAGAGGCAACATGGCGCAGGCATCGATGACCCGCGCCCAGCGCGATCGGGTGCGCACCACCAGCCACGCGATCGCTGTGCCCAGCAGCAGATCCAGTGCCGTGGACGCCGTCACGTAGCGCAGGCTGTTGCCGATCGACGGGATGACGAGGTCATGACCGATGGCGGCGCGAAAGTGGTCCAGGGTCACGCCGACCGGCAGCACCGTTCCGTACCAATCGCGCGCGAAAGCCAGCAACACCACCGCCAGGTTGGGCAAGGCCGCCGTCGCCACCACCAGCGACAGCGCCAGCGTAGCCAGGGTACCCCGGACGCGATCGAGCGGGAGCGGCTGCCGACGCCGCGTCCCCTTGCTGGTGGCGGCGCCCCGTGATCCGCCGATGAGCGCGCGCGTGATGGCGTACAGCAACACGGTGGTGCCCAGCAGCACCACCACCAGGGCGTAGACGAACGGGTTGCGCCCGAGGTTCTTCAGCCCGTTGAAGATCTGCACGGAGGTCACCCGCGGATAGTCACAGACCAGCGGCACACCCAGTTCGGTGAGCCCCCAGATCAACACGATGGAAACGGCAGCAAAGACGCTGGGGAGGATCGCCGGCAAGGTGATGAGGCGGAACTGACGCCACCCGCGACACCCGAAGGTGGCCGCCGCTTCTTCCATCTCCACGTTCACGTTGCCGAGGGCCGCCGCCACGTTGAAATAGACGATGGGATAGAGGTGCAGGGCGGTCAGCCCCACCACCGCGGGGAACCGGCCGGCGCGCAACCAGTCCATGGGCTCCGCCGCGTTCATGACCCCGAGCGCGATCAGCACGGCATTGAGCACGCCGGCCTGTCCCAGGATCTGCTTGATGCCGATGGCGCCCACGAACGGTGGAATCATCAGCGGCAGCGGCACCAGCACCGCCAGCCAGCCCTTCCCAGGAAAGTCACACCGGTCGAGCAGCAACGCGATGCCCACCCCCACCGCGGTGGCCAGCGCCGTGGCACAGACAGTCAGGGTGAGGGCATTGCGGAACCCCTCGCGCAGCAGGGGATCCTGGAATACCCCCCACAGGTAGGCGCCGGTAAAGCGCCCGTTGAGGTCGACGAAAGCGCCCCGGATCGTCTCCGCCAATGGCCAGAACAGAAACAGCAGCAACACCGCGCCCACCAGTACCAGGGCGGCCCTGCGAGCGGACACAGCGGGCAGCACAGACCCGCGCCGCGGGCGACCGGACACCGGTGCGCGGCCGCTCATTGTCCCGCTTCGGCCAGCGCCTCGACGCGCCCATAGAGGTCTCGAAAATGTCGACCCAGCTCGCGCGCCCAGCGAGCCTCCTCGCGCGGGTCCGGGGCGTTCAGGGCGGCGCGAATCGGCCCGCTGACCGTGGCGTAGTCGATAAGGGACATATCGTCGAACGCCGCCGTGGCGCGCGGCGGGAACCCAGCCGCCGCCAGCGCGGCGTATGCCCGGCGTAGCTCGACCTCGGCATCGACGCACATCACACGAATGACGAAGGCGATGCTGCCCACCAGCGGACCAGTCCACTCTCGGTGATATTCGACCTGTTGAGCCTGCCGATAGGGGTGCTCGTCGGGATCGCCGCGATAGGCGTCGAAGTCGGGGTCGTAAAGCCGCGGCAGAATGGGCAGGCGGCGCAAGGTGTAGCGCTGCGGACCACCAGGGGTACCGCGGCGGAAAGCCCACAGCCGTTGCCCCTCCTCTGACACCACGAATTCCATGAACGCCACGGCCAGCGACCGGTGGGGAGCCCCGCGCAACAGGCCGATGGGATCGGGATCGATGGCGGTCTCGCCAGGGGGGGCCGCGAATCCCACACGCTCGGGGTGCCCCAGCGCGGCGGTGGTCTCGCTCTGGAAGCGACCATAGTAATCGATGCACATTCCGGCGGCCGCATCGCCCGTTCCCACGTCCAGCGGGACCTTGGACGCCGAATCGGTGAAGTAGCGCGCATTGCCGCCAATACGCCGAATGAGCCGCGCCGCCCGCGCCCATCCTTCATCCACGCCGGCCCGTTGCATCTGGGATTGCACGATGGTCTCGAACACCTTGGCGATGGACGCGCTCTTGGTGGGGTCCGCCAGGGCCAGGTGTCCAAGCAGGCGCGGGTCCGCCAGGGCGGCCCACGAAGAAGGCCGCCCCACCCCCAGCCGCCTCATGACATCCCCATTGAAACAGATGCCGAAGCTGGACAGGCACGTCCCCACCCATCGCCCCTCGGTATCCCAGTACGTCTGCCCACCCACCTGGTGGGGAATGCCTGTCGTTCCGAAAGTCTCGGGATGGCTCTGCACCACGCCGGCGTCCACCAGGCGGCCCGCCTCGGCGTGCTTGATATGTTCGCTGCTGCCGCCCCCGAACAACAGGTCCATCCCACAACCCACGTCCGAGGCCAGAAATTCTCGTCGCGCCACCGCCGCCTCGTCACCGTCAGAAGCGGACCCTTGAACGTGAACGCCAGCGCGAACGCCAACGCCTTCTGGCTGCGGCCGCATAAAGCTGGAGGCTGTGCGCGCCGACCAGGTGTGCCCGAGCTTTCGGGTCCAGAACTGCTCGAACGACGCCATGTATTCCGAGTTCAGGTAGCGGGAGATCTCGGCTGATCCTCCCGGCGTTCTCCAGTCGACCTCGACACGTCGGCCGCGACGCGCCATGTGTTCGCGGAAGGCGCGTCCGAACTCGAAACGCACCGCTTCGTTGTGCGGAGTCAGGATCACCAGGGTCTCGGCGGCGGCGCGTGCAGCGGACGACTCGGCCGCCGATCGCCGAGAGCGGGCCACGAAGGGAAGCGCCAGGACGACGACCAGCGCACCCAGCGCCATCCAGCTTCGCCTCATTCCTTCCCCCGCAATGGCTGCCCGGCCACGGGCCGGGACGCGGCGCCACGTCGTTCGTCATCATCCTCGTGCTCGGGATCGGGATCAAAAGGCAGCAACACCACGTCCGCGGGATCGACGACGACCTCGAGCTCGCCGCCATCGACTGCAGAGGCCAGGGCCGACCCTGACGCCGACGGATTGAGCTGGAACAGCGAGAGCTGGTGATCGTTGACCTGCACCCGGTGCTCCGCCAGCTCCCCCAGATAGACGGTGCCGGCCATCCTTGCGCGGAACCGGTTCACCACCGGCGCCGACCCGGCGGCGGCAGCGCCGGGTGTGGTCAATCGCAGGCACTCCGGGCGTATGGAGATCCAGAACCGTTGCCCCATCGCCGCCGCAACGCCAGCGGGGGCGGATGCCGCGGGCCAAGGTGCCGGTGTCGCGGCGACCAACGGCCCGAGGGGGGTTTCGAGCTTCACCAGCCCCGCACCGCCAGCGTCCGGCAGGACCACGCGCCCCTCGAACAGGTTGGTGTCTCCCACGAAGTCAGCCACCGCGCGCGATCTCGGGCGGCGGTAGATGTCCACGGGGGTCCCCACCTGCAACAGCCTTCCGCCCTGCATCACCCCCACGCGATCCGCGACCGCCAGCGCTTCCTTCTGATCATGGGTCACGTAGATGGTGGTCAGGCCGAACGACTTGCAGATGCGCCGGATCTCTTCGCGCATCGATCGGCGCAGCCTGGCGTCCAGGCTGGCCAGCGGTTCATCCAGCAACAGACAACGCGGACGCACCACCAGCGCTCGCGCCAGGGCCACCCGCTGCTGCTCGCCGCCCGACAGTTCGTCCACGCGTCGCGCTCCGAAACCCTGCATCTGCGTCGACTCCAGCGCCGCCTCCACGCGGTCGGTCAGCTCCCGCCGGGGTATGCGCTGCTCGCGCAGCCCGAATCCCACGTTCTGGGCCACGGTCATGTGCGGCCACAGCGCGAAGCTCTGAAAGACCATGCCGGCGTTGCGGGCATGCGCAGGCAGCCGGGTGACGTCCTGGTCGTCGAAATGAATGGAACCCGCGTTCGGCTGCACGAACCCGGCCACGGAGCGCAACACGGTGGTCTTGCCGGAACCGCTGGGGCCGAGCAACAGGAACAGCTCCTGGGGCTCGACCCGCAAATTCACCCCATCCACGACCGCGGTGGCCCCGGGGCCATCGCCATAGCGAACCACCAGATCCCGGATCGTCACTGCCACCATTACCCCGCCATGATACTGGTCGGGGCCTGTCCGGGCAGGGGGAGCGTTCGCCGCCCCGCCCACCTTCCCCGGGGATCAGGGGCGGCCGCAGTGGCGGGCGACGACCTTGAGCAGCCGGTCCACGTCGATCGGCTTCATCAGGATTTCGCTGCTGATGTCGTGCGTCTTCGACGGTTGCGACCCCGTGGTAAAAACGAACGGCGGTGGATCCTTGCAGATCGCCCGGGTGCGGCGCACCAGCTCGCGCCCGTCCATCTCCGGCATCACCAGATCCACCAGGACCAGGGCCGGACACTCTTCCGCGATGGCAGTAAGAGCCTTCTCCCCGTTGGAAGCGCCGATCGCCCGGTACCCCTCATCGACCAGAATGTCCAGGATGGAGTCCCGCTGATCCGCTTCGTCTTCCACAATCAGGACCAGCTTGGACAGCGCCCGCGCGTGCGTGCTGTCCACTTCTCCATCAACGACAGGCGTCCACATCGCCCAGAGTTATGCGATCGTTTCGTGATTTCGCCAGGGTCTTTTTGCCATCGTCGTCCACCTGCAGGGACACGCGGCCTTGATTCTGGATTCCAAGCGTGAACGCTTGGGCGGTCGGGCGCGCCGCCACCGACGGTCAACGCCGGGCGCTACGACGGGCCGGCTTGCGGCGGATCGTCCGCTTGGCGGGCTTCTGTTTCGCCGCCGGACGGCTGGATAGCCGATGCTTGACCAGCTTTCGTTCCACCGCCTTGCGGTGAATACCAAGCAATCGCGCGGCGGCAGTGATGTTTCCGCTGGCATCGGTCATCGCCTGCGACAGCAGCGCCACCTCGATCGCCTCCATCGGGTGTGGAAGCCTCATGCCCAGCACGTGATCGGCGATGTTCGCCAGGGCGCCCCCCCCCGACGACGCCCGCACCGGCGGCCGACCGCGTCCGGTCGCCGCACCTCTTGTCACTCTCATACCTTTACCCGTGCCCGGGCGCGCGGTGGCGCGAGCCCCGGTAGACGTTTTCGGTCGCGCCATGATGTTCCCTTCTATCCGTGCGGCGAGATCCCGTGCGATTTCGGCCAACTGGCCGAACCTGGGCGTCACCGGGCGAGGTCTGACGGCTATTCTCACAATATCCTCCACGATGATGCGGCTAC
>JBDSME010000082.1:0-2748 GCA_039916065.1 Polyangia bacterium | reverse complement strand
CTCCCGGCGGCGCCGCCGATCAACACGATGGGGTAGGTCTCCAAACCGTGGTAGCCCGTCGCCACCTCGTTTCCCCAGACCACCAGTGAGTTGTCCAGGGCCGTCTTGCCGTCCGGCTGAGGGAAGGAGGCCAGACGCTTGGCGAGGTCGGTAAACAACTCGGTATGGTATTTGCCGACCGCTACCATCACCTGTCCAGCCACGCTGTCCCCGTTGCGATCGTTGTGCGCGATGTCGTCGTGGAAATCTGACCGCATCCCCGTGATGTTCAGCCACTTGTAGTGGAAGTGCTCCCCTCCGCGCCCCAGCTGGAAACTGATGACGCCGACCATGTTGCAGGCGACCGCGTTGGCGATGAACTCAATGAACAGGCGGGTCAGCGCGTCCGCGTTGACCTCGTTCCCCTGACCAGTGGTGGGGACACCCGCCTTGGACGGCATCATGCTGGCGCAGTTCGCCGGGCGTACCCCGCCGCCTCCGCCACCGATTGCCGTCGCGGAAAGGCGGTTCTCGAACTCGCGAACGGCCGTCAGGTGCGCGTCCAGCTTTCCCCGTTCGCTGACTCCCAGCCGGCCTTGCAACGTCGTAAGGTCCTGCGCCACCGCATCCAGCACCGACTTTCTCTGCGCCAGTCGCCGCATGGCGGCCTGGCTGGCGGCGGGATCAGGTGTCGTGGTGGTCCCCGCGGACGCGGGCACCGCGCTGAACACCTTGGTGTACAGCGAGTAGATGTTCAGCTCTACCGGGACCTGCCGCCCCACCGCCTCGCAGCTGAACGAGGCGCGCCCCGCGTTCACCAGACGATAGTCGGCGGCGTGAACGCCGCAGTGGATGCTCTTGAAGGGCTGGGTGAAGGTCACCTTCTTGAGCAGCGTCTGGTCCAGCGACGGTCCGCCGCCGAAATGAGCCGCGCCGCTGGTGGTGTTGTCGTAGCCTGAATAGAGCCCGTGGAACCCCCAGTCATGGCCATTCCCGCCCGGATTGCCCATCTTCTTGAGGTTGATCCCCTTCACAAGAGTGGTCTTCGGTCCAACCTGCGGGTCGGTCAGGAGCTTGTTGAGAATGGGCGAATCAAACGCGGTCCCGGTGGGCCAGAAGCTAGCCTGGTTGACCCCGTTGGTTTGCATCAGCAAAACCAGGTTGGGCCGTGCCGGAGTGGCGGTCTGCGCAAAGGCGCGCTTCACGAACAAGGGCACGAGCAACGTCGAGCCGGCTGCCTTCATCAGCGACCGCCGCGAGAACTGGACCAACGCCGTGGAGCTCATCGATCGTCCTTCCTGTTGGTGAAGGTCCGGTGCGCGACATAGGCGAAGACCAGGTCCTTGATGTGCCCCCCGCCCGCCGTGAACTTCGCGTCCCAGTCCTGAATCACGCAGCTGTCGGCGGCGTTCGTGACGCGCGACTGGGCGAACTGGAAAAATCGATTCACCATGCACGACTCGAACATCTTGCTGGTCGCCAGCTTCGTGGAAAGCGCCGCCGGACCCTCGAACGGCCCGTCGACGTCGCTCAGGCTCAGCTGCCCACGCGAATCGACGGGCATCCCGTTCTCGGTGGTCCTGAACCGACCGATTCCATCCATCTGCTCGAAGCCGTAGCCGATGGGATCGAACAACATGTGGCAGGGGGAACAAGCGGGATCGTTCTCGTGCGCCGCGAACTTCTGACGGGTGGTCGTCTTGGTGTCCAGCGGGTTGATGGGATTTGCGTCGATCCGCGCCAGTGCCTCCGGAGGAGGAGACGCTACCGCCTGACAAAGCAGCTGACGCCGCACGAACAGGCCTCTCTCGACGGGGCTGGAGTGCTGATCCGCGGAGTGATAGGTGAGCAACCCGGGCAACGAGAGAACGCCGCGCCGGTGGTTCGCATCCAGCGTCGTCCCCTTCAGATCTGCTCCGTAGATCGGGGCCAGCGCCGCCGGGATCTTCGTGCTCTGCTCCGACATGAAAGCGGCCAGGGTCCCATCGCCCCCCTTCAACTGTGTGAGCACGAACTGGTCGAACTCCTGTTGCATGGCGGTGACGATGGCGGGCGTCAGGGCGGGGAACACGTCCGGATCCTTCGGGGCGTCGGCGATGGGGGCCATGTCCAGCCAGCCGTTGATGAATCGGGCCAGCTCCGCAGGCGCTCGTTGCGTTTGCAGCAACCGCTCGGCCTCGACTCGAATGTCCTCGGGGCGGGTCAGGCCATTGGTCTGGGCGGATATCAACAGCTTGTCGTCGGGACGGGTTCCCGTCAGCAAGAAAGACAGCTGCGACGCCACCTCGTACGAGGTGAGAGGCACCGCCTGCTGGGGCGCCGGCGCGGCTTCGACGGCGCCAAGCTCGCTGACGTAGAGGAGGTGGGGCGACTGAAGGACCAGCTCGACCACCAGTCGCACCGAGGCGGCGTAGTCACCACCCATCGCGGCGACGGTGTTGATGCGCGTGAACTCCGGATCGGTGAGGGGGCGCCCGTAAGCCTTGGTGGTGAAGGAACGGATGAAGGTCTGCAGACAGGCGGGACTTCCCGCGGCCGTTGTGCAGGTGGCAATCGACGCCGGATCCGCCTGGGTGGCCAGCTTCTCGGCCAGATTCGCGATGCCTTCTTGAAAGGATGCAGACACGTAGAGGGTGGTGTCCTGGTTGTCGAATCCGTCCAGGAGGTTCTCGGGCTGCAGCGAGGAGAGCACCGAAGCCCTCGCCGCGGTGCCGAGCAGGTCCGACACCACGTTGGCGTACTCACGAATGGACAGACGCCGTACCCGCC
>JBDSME010000081.1:0-2983 GCA_039916065.1 Polyangia bacterium | reverse complement strand
TCGGTGCGCTGGAGCTGCATGTGGAACAGCTTCTCGCAGACGTTGCGAGCGATGATGCCCATCATCTCGCCGAAGATGACGAAGCCTTCCTTCTTGTACTCCTGCTTGGGGTCCTTCTGACCGTAGCCGCGCAGGCCGATGCCTTCGCGGAGGGCTTCCATCGCCTTCAGGTGGTCGATCCAGCGTTGATCGATCTCTTCCAGGTAGAAATGCCGGCTGAAGTACAGCAACACCGGCAGGGAGAACTCGGCCTCACGGGCCTCCAGCACCTTTTCCACCTGTGCCCAGAGCGACGAGGTGAGAGACTCGCGATCAAGGATCCCGCCCTTGGCTGTCAGGTCAGCCTCGAATCCGAAGCGTTCCTTCACCGCCTGGGCCAACACGTCCAGATCCCAGTCCTCGGCGTGGGCGCTGGGCGGGCAGTGTTCGTCCAGCAACGACTGCACCATCTCTTCGCTCAGATCCAGCAGTCGCTCGCGCTGCTGGATGAGGGACGAGCCCACCTCCTTGGCCAGGCGATCCAGCGCCGCCGTGCGATCCTCCTCTATTCCCGAGGCGTCCGGGAAGGCACCGAACTGCCGGTAGATCAGCGACCGCATCTTGAAGGGGTCGATGGGAACGGAGATCATCGGCGGGGGCACCGGTTTGCCATCCGCTCCCAGGACGGTGGCTTCGCCCTGTGGTCCCGGCTCTTGCGCCAGGGCATCAGCCATCCGGCCCAAGGTGGGGCGAACGGTCCGGACCAGCGCATCGATGGTGTGGACCCCCGACACGGTAGGCGCGGGACCGGCGGTGAGCTTCCCCTTCTTCTTCTCCTCCTCGGTGGGCTCGGGGGCATAGCGCCCCTCCAGCACCTGGCGGCGCAGGGCATAGATGGCCTTGCGCTGCTGATTCATCACGTCGTCGTACTCGAGCAGATTCTTCCGGATGTCGAAGTTGTGTGCTTCCACCTTCTTCTGCGAGTTCTCGATAACCCGGGTGATCATTCCGGCCTCGATGGGGACGTCCTCTTCCATCCCCAGCCGTTCCATGATGCCGGTGATGCGCTCCGCGCCGAAGATCCGCATCAGGTCGTCTTCCAGAGACAGGAAGAAACGCGAGCTTCCAGGGTCCCCCTGACGGCCGGCGCGTCCCCGGAGCTGATTGTCGATCCGCCGCGAATCGTGCCGCTCGGTGCCGAGGATGTGCAGGCCCCCCGCCTCCAGGACCTCTTTCTTTTCGGCGTCGCATTCGGCCTTGTGCCGCGCCAGCGCTTCCTGCAGCGCCACTTCCTTCTCGGGAGGCAGTTCGTGCCCGGGCTTGCCGGCGTTCTCCGGATCGACGTCGGCGCGCGCCATGAACTCGGCGTTGCCGCCCAGGATGATGTCGGTCCCGCGGCCCGCCATGTTGGTGGAGATGGTGACGGCGCCTTTGCGTCCCGCTTGCGCCACGATGAACGCTTCCTTCTCGTGCAGCTTGGCGTTGAGAATGCTGTGCGGGATGTTCTTCTTGCGCAGCATGGAGGCCACCACTTCGGACTTCTCCACGCTGACGGTGCCGACCAGCACCGGCTGACCGCGCTTGTGGCAGTCCTCGATCTCCCCCACCACCGCCCGGAATTTTCCGCGCTCGTTCTTGTAGACCAGATCCTGATGGTCAATGCGCTTCATGGGGCGGTTGGTGGGCATCACGTTGACGTGCAGGTTGTAAATCTTGTGGAATTCCTCCGCCTCGGTGTCGGCTGTCCCGGTCATGCCGCCCAGCTTCTTGTAGAGGCGAAAGAAGTTCTGGTAGCTGATGGTGGCCAGGGTTTGGTTCTCCTCCTGGACCTCCACCCCTTCCTTGGCCTCGATGGCCTGGTGCAGGCCGTCCGACCAGCGACGGCCAGGCATCTTTCGCCCGGTGAACTCGTCGACGATGATCACCTTACCCTCTTCGATCAGGTAGTTGACGTCGCGCTTGTACAGCGAGTGCGCGCGCAAGGCCTGGGTGATGTGGTGCAACCACTCGATGTTCTCGGGGTTGTAGAGGTTCCCCACCCCCAGCCGCTGCTCCACCCGTTCGATGCCGGTGTCGGTCAGCATTGCCGAGTGGGCCTTCTCGTCAACCGCGTAGTCGATGTCCTTGCGCAGCCCGGGGATGATGGCGTTGACCTTCTGGTACAGGTCGGCGGAGGCCTCGGCGGGGCCGCTGATGATGAGCGGCGTGCGCGCCTCGTCGATGAGGATGGAGTCCACCTCGTCCACGATGGCGAAGTTCAGATCGCGCTGTACGTAACGTTCGATGGAGTCCTTCATGTTGTCGCGCAGGTAGTCGAACCCATATTCGGAGTTCGTTCCGTACGAGACGTCGCAACGGTAGTTGGCCTGCCGCTCCCAGTCGCTGAGCCCGTGAACGATGATTCCGACCGACAACCCCAGGAACTTGTAAATCCGGCCCATCCATTCGGAGTCGCGGCGGGCCAGGTAATCGTTGACGGTGACGACATGGACGCCCTTGCCCCCCAGCGCGTTCAGGTAGACCGGCAGCGTCGCCACCAGGGTCTTTCCTTCGCCGGTCTTCATCTCGGCGATACCGCCGCCATGCAAGATCATGCCGCCCATGAGCTGTACGTCGAAGTGCCGCATCCCCAACACGCGGCGGCCTGCCTCGCGACAGACGGCGAACGCGTCCGGCAGGATGTCGTCCAGGGTGGCCCCCGCCGCCAGCCGGCGCCGCAACTCCGGCGTCATGGCCTGCAGTTCGGCGTCGCTCTTGGCCTGGAGAGCCGCCTCCATTTCCGCTATGCGGGCAATGGCGGGGCGCATCGCGCCCAGTACGCGGGCATTCTTGGTGCCGAATATCTTCTTTGCGACTTGACCAAACATTTGCGGGCTTTCGTGGGCGGGCTTTCCGCGCGGAGCGTGCAAAGCGGAGCGTGTAGGACTGGGTGAGACGGCGTACCAACGGGCAGCGACGAAAAGCGGCTCACCATATTGCGCGAAAGCCCGTTGTGCAAGGCTCA
>JBDSME010000080.1:0-8576 GCA_039916065.1 Polyangia bacterium | reverse complement strand
CGATCCAAGCACCGGGAGGCGCGGCTTTGCCGCGCCGGGATCGACGGGAAGCGGGAGGGCTAGCCCTCCCGCGAGCGCCGAAGGCGCGTTGCCAGTGAACACCGGTGCCGTCAGACCACGCATCGCCGTCGCCGACACCGGCAGCGGGAACCTGCGCAGCGTGGAAAAGGCCCTGACCCGCGCCGGCGGTGACGTGGTGGTGACCGCCGATGCCGACGTCGTCGCCCGCGCCGACAAGGTGGTGGTGCCTGGACAGGGGGCCTTCGGCGGGTGCATGGCCGGCCTGGAGCGCAAGGGCGGAGCGCTGCGCCAGGTGGTGCTGGAGGCGGTCAACGCCGGAAAATCCTACCTGGGCATCTGCCTGGGCCTTCAGGTGCTGTTCGAAGGCAGCGAGGAAGATCCGTCGTGCCGCGGGCTGGGCATCCTGCCGGGGAAGGTGCGGCGGTTCACCGAGCAGGCGGGCCTGAAGGTGCCTCACATGGGATGGAATGGAACCGCGCGAGGTGCCGGCGCGGCCAGCGCCGCCAGAGCCGCCGCTTTGCGCGACATTCCCGACGGCACCTACTTCTATTTCGTGCACAGTTATTTCGCGGTGCCGGACCGCGCGGAAGATGTCGCCCTGGTCACCGAGCACGGGCAGGCGTTCTGCGCGGCGGTGGCCCGCGAAAACCTGTTTGCCTGCCAATTCCACCCTGAAAAAAGTCAGCAGGCGGGGTTGGCTCTGTTGAAGGCGTTCGTCGCGGTTTGAGGTATAGGTCTCCGCCATGTTGATCTTTCCGGCCATCGATCTCCTGGGTGGCAAGGCCGTGCGCCTGCGCCAGGGACAGCGCGACACCGCCACCATCTATTCCGAAAGGCCGTGGGAGCTGGCGGCGGCGTTCGCTGCGGCGGGCGCGCCGCGGGTCCATGTGGTGGACCTGGACGCGGCCTTCAGCGGCGGCGTGGAGCACAACCGCTCCACCATCCGCCGCATCATCGACGCCACCACAGTGGACGTGGAGATCGGCGGCGGGGTGCGTTCGCTTGACGACTGCCAGCGGCTCTTCGATCTGGGCGCGGAGTTCGCGGTGCTGGGAACGGCGGCCATCAAGACGCCCGAGCTGGTGGACGCGGCGTGCGTAAAGTTCCCGGGGCGGATCATCGTGGCGGTGGACGCGCGTGAGGGGAACGTTTCCGTCGAGGCCTGGCAGGAATCGACGTCGGCATCGGCGCTGGACATCGGCGAGACCGTGGCACGCGCGGGGGCCGCCGCCGTTCTCTACACCGATATTGGACGCGACGGCATGCGCACGGGACCAAACCTGGAGGCGACGGCCCGGCTGGCGGACCGGATCACGCCCTGTCCCGTGATCGCCTCGGGCGGAGTGGCCACCCTGGACGACATCGACGCCACGCTGAAGACGGGAGCCGTCGCGGTGGTGATCGGCAAGGCCATCTACGAAAAAGCCTTCACCGTCGAAGAAGCTATCCGCCGCGCCTTCGTGCGCACTCTCTGAGCGGGCTCACGGCGCGCGGAGGTGCCAGGCCTTCGGTTGCACGAAGGCGCGAATGCCCGCGGTGGACAACGTGGAGCCCATGCCCGAATGCTTGCGGCCTGTCCAGGGCAGGCGCGGGCTGACCCGATCACAACAATTCCAGTACACGCTGCCAGCGTCGACGCGCGCCAGGATGCGCTGGGCCCGGGCGCGGTCCTGGGTGTAAACGCCGGCCGTCAATCCATAGGCTGTGTCGTTCATGCAACGAACCGCCTCCTCGTCGTCGGCCACAGTTTGAATCCCGATGATGGGGCCAAAGCTCTCCTCGCGCATCACCTGCATGTCGCCGGTGACATCAGCCAGCACCGTCGGCTCGAACGTACCCGGGAAGGTACCGGGGATGTCCGCCCGCTTGCCGCCGCAGAGCAGGCGCGCCCCCTTGGCCAGCGCGTCCTTGACCTGCGCTTCGAGTACCGTCAGTTGCTCGGGGCGCGCCAGCGGGCTGATATAGGTCGCGGGCGCCTCGGGGTCACCCACCACGAAGCCGCTCACCGTCTGCGCGAACGCCTGCAGGAAGGGCTCGGCGATCTCGCGGTTCACGTAGATGCGCTCCACGGAGCAACAGCTTTGCCCGTTGTTGTAAAATGCGCCGTCGGCGAGTCCTTCAGCCGCCGCGGCGACGTCGACGTCCGGGCAGACGTAGGTGGGATCTTTCCCCCCCAGCTCCAGCTGAACCTTCAGCAGCCGCCCCGCCACGGCCTGCGCGATCTTCTGACCCGTGGCATGACTGCCGGTGAAGAACACGGCGTCGATCGGCTGCTCCAGCAAGGCGCTTCCCGCCGGCCCCCCGCCCACCACCGTGATGAACACATCCTCGGGCACGCCAGCCTGGTGCAACAACGCGGCGATGCGCTGCCCGGTCATGGTGGCCCATTCGGACGGCTTGTAAAGCACGCTGTTCCCCGCCAGCAGCGCCGGGACGAACACATTGGAGCCGACAAAGTACGGGTAGTTCCAGGCCGAGATGTTCGCCACCACCCCCCACGGTTCGTAGACGATCCGCTCCTCCATGGTTCCTTCATTCCAGACCACCTCGTCGCGCAGCGTCTCCGCGGTGGCGCCGAGAAAGAAGTCCAGGCGTCCGGGCATCGCGGCCAGCTCGTTGCCAGCCTGCTTCACCGGCTTGCCCGTTTCGCGCGTCAGCACCAGCGCCAGCTCTTCCCGGTTGGCGACCAGCAGATCGCGAAAGCGGCGGATGGCGGCCAGCCGCTGGTCCAGCGGCGTGCGCGCCCACGCCGGCTGGGCCGCGCGGGAGCGGGCGTACTTCGCGGCCACCATGGACGGCGAGTCCTCGGCGACCTCGGCTATCACTTGGAGGGTGGCGGGATTGACGATCTTCATGTGTTCCTTGCGCTGGTGCTGGTGCTGATGCTGGTGCCTGAGCCTGTGCTGGTGAGAGGACCGTGGCGGCGGCGAGCCCGCACCTCGGACAGAAAGGCGCCCATCAAGGTCTCGGAATCGAGCACGCCCGGGCCGCGATCCTCCTGCATGAATTCCGGATGCCACTGCACCCCGTAGGCGAACGGGGCGTGGCCGTTCACCCGCCCATCGTAGCGCACCGCTTCGACGATGCCATCGGGCACCGAGCGCGCCTCCACCACCAGATCGCGGCCGAGCGCCTTTACCCCCTGGTGGTGCACGCTGTTGGTGCGCGCCCGGGCGCCGGTCGGAGAGCAGTCGTACCAGCGGGCCAGCGCCGTCCCCGGCTCCACCATCACCTCGTGGACGTGCTGGTCGTAGATGTCCCAGTTGCGGTGGACGTGCCCCGCCTCGTGCTGGGTGGCGATGTCCTGGTACAGCGATCCGCCGAGGGCCACGTTCAGCACCTGGGCCCCGCGGCACACGCCCAGGACAGGCTTGTCCGCCTGCAGGCACAGGTGAATCAGCTCCATCTCATAACGATCGCGCGCGGCGTCGCCCGCCCACTCGGGACGCAGCGGCTCCTCCCCGTAGTGCAGAGGTGACATGTCCACCCCGCCCTGCAACACCAGTCCATCCACCAGCTCCACCAGATCGCGCGCCGTCAGGGGCGCCAACGCCCGCGGCAACAGGATGGGGATGGCGCCGGCCGACATCACCCACGTCAGCATCGATTCCTCGGCGTAGAGCAAGGTCTTGCCCTTGAACACGGAGCGGGTCGGGTCGGCGTGCATGATGCACGCTGAGATGCCGATGCGAGGGGGGGCTTCCGTCATCCGTACTGCCGTCACGCCAGATCGCCCGCAAAGGCGCGTTCGAACAGACGGCGAAAGTCGGGCTCCCCAACCGGGCGCGGATTGTTGGGGTGACAGGCATCGTGGGTGGCCACGTCCACCAGCCGGTCCAGATGCTTCGCGTCGACGCCCGCGTCGGTGAGCGTGCGCGGAATCTGTAGATGCTCCTTCAGCTCCACCAGCCAGCGGATGAAGCCAGCGGCGTCCGGAGGCGTCGCGCCGACAGCCACGCCCAGATCCGCCAGCCGACCGGGAACCACCGCCTTGTTGAAGGCCATCACGTAAGGAATGGCGATGCCGTTGGCCAGCCCGTGGTGAAGGTCCGCCACCGTGGACAGCGCGTGGGCCATGGAATGGGTGGCCCCCAGTCCCTTTTGAAACGCCACCCCGCCCATCAGCGCCGCGTTCAGCATCATGCCGCGCGCCTGGAGGTGTTCATCGCTGGCCTGCAGGTCCCGCTCGCCAGCGGCGATCCGGCGGGCGAAATCCACGCAGGGCCGCAGAAAGCGGGATACCAGCTTCATCCCCTCCAGGGCGATGCCTTCGCACATGGGATGTTCCGCCTTTGCCAGGTACGCCTCCACCAGGTGGGTGACGGCATCCATCCCCGTGGCGGCGGTGGCGGCGGCCGGCAAGCCCAGCGTTAGCTCCGGATCCACGAACACGCGCAGGGCCATCAACCGTGGCGAAAAAATGATCTTCTTCACGTGCGTGTCGTCAACCGAGATCACCGTGCTGCGCCCGACCTCGCTGCCCGTGCCGGCGGTGGTGGGGACCGCCAGGTAGGGGGGGATGGGCTGATCGATGGGGCGGGCGCCTGGCACCTCGTCCTCGTAATCGAACAGATCGCCCGGATGATGGATCATGAGCGCGATGGCCTTGGCGACATCGATGGCCGCACCGCCACCGATGGCGACGATGGAATCCGCCCCATGCGCCCGATAGGCGGCGACCCCGGCGGTGACCTGCGACTTGACCGGGTTTCCCCACACCCCCGAAAACACGGCGGCGGACAGCCCCCCGTCATTCAAGATCTTGGCGGCCGCCGTGATGGGGCGCAGCGGGGCCAGCCCCTTGTCGGTGACGATCAGCGGCCGCGCGCAGCCCAGTTCGGTGAGTGCCTCGGGAATCAACCCGAGCGCGCCCGGCCCGTACTGAATCCTTGTCGGAAAGTTGTACTGCTGGAACGCCATCGGCAACTCCTGGTGAGAGGATCGTTTCGTCGATAATACCCCCGCCGTCCCACCCCGACTACGGCCCCGGCGGCCCGGCTGGCTGCTGGCGGGGCGGCACGCAGAGCCGCGGTGATTCGCCACGTCTTGCAAACGGGACGTGCGTCCACCGCCTCCGCGAGCATGGTAAGGTCGTGGCCATGGCCCGCCCCGCGATATCTCCTGCTCGAAAATCCACGCGCCCGCTCGCCTCCACGGTCGACGAGGCGGGGGCGGTGGCGCTGGGCCGGCGGGTGGCGGAGAACCTGCGCGAGCGCCGCCGCCTCCTCGATCTGTCTCTCGACGATCTGGCGCGCGTGTCCGGCGTGAGCCGGGCGGCGCTGTCCCAGATCGAGACCTGCAAGACGAACCCTTCACTGAGTGTCCTGTGGAAGGTGGCGGTCGGCCTACAGATCCCCTTCTCCGAGCTGATAGGCGAGCGCAAGGAAGTGGTGTCGTTGCTGCGCCGCAATGAGGCCGAGGTGCTGCGGTCCGTGGACGGCAAGTTCGAGAGCCGGCCGCTGGCACGCGCTGGTGCCGGGCCCGGCGTCGAGGTCTACGAGCTGCGCCTCGGCTCCCACGCCTCGCACGCGGCCGAACCGCACGCCGACGGCACCCGCGAGCTGATCACCGTGTTGAGCGGCGCCTTGAAGATGACCGTGGGCCCCGAGACCTACCTTCTGGCGGCCGGAGACTCATTGGTATTCCCCGCGGATCAACGCCACGTCTATGAAAATCCCGGCGGCACGGAAGGGCGCTACCACAATGTCATCGTCTACCGCCGCTGACCGGCGTCTTACGGGGTCCGGCTCGCTGCCGCTCGCGAACCCCGGTCCCCCTCGCTCCGCGCGGCAAAGCCGCGCTACGCTCGCGCCTAACAACAAGGCGGAGATGAATTTGTCGCCGGGGCCCGCGGCCCTGCGTCTCAGAACTGCATGAAGAACTTCCAGGACTCCACGGCAATCCAATTCACGTTCGAGCCGGGGTCCCGCGCGTTGTCGGTATGAGGTCCCATGAATGAGCAGGCCTTGACGGGATATCCCGGCTTGCATCCGACGAAGTCGTAGCAGATGTGAGCACCCGACGTCCAAAAGGGAACCGTCGCCGGTATGGTGCAGCCGTTATCAGTGGCCTTCTCCAAGGCGATGAACTTCGAACCTCGCTTCATTGCTTCGTTGGAAACCCAGGGGCAGTAGGTGTCGACGTTGCCGGTGGTCTGCATCCAGGCGACCGGATCAGTGAGCTTGGTGGGGGGGAGCCAGATATTGTAGTTGGTCGGAGCCAGGCCCGCGCCGGCCCGGAATCCCTTCTGGCGATCCGTGGAGAGCGAATAAGAATACATTCCCCCCATGCTCATGCCGGTGATGAAGACGCGCGTCGTATCGATGCAAAGACCATTTTTCACGAAAGTCGTGACGTCGTCGAAAAAGGCGTGGTCGGCCTGGCCCCAGGTATTCATGAGGCCTTGCCCGGCAACAAAAACCACGGGTTCGTTCGCGGAGGCCGCCTGGCTCTTCAGGCCGAAATAATTCGAGCCCACCGTGCCCTGGGCCGTGCCGCCCAACCCATGAGAGGCATAGATCAAACGGTACGCCTTGGCGGGGTCGTAGCCGGCGGGAACGTCGATGATGAAGCTCCGCTGCACACCACCGCTCATGATCATCTTGGTGCCGTTCGTGATCGTCGCGGGCTTGTCGCAACCGGCGCTCTTGCGTGGGGGATTCTTCAGGCCGCCCCAAATATCCCCGGTGGGGTTGCCGGCCCCGCCACCGCCCATACTGCCGCCGGTTCCCGTCGGACCGGCACCGCCGCTCCCTGTCGAAGCACGACCGCCGGTTCCTGTCGGACCAGTACCGCCGCTTCCCGTCGAAGAGCGCCCGCCCGTTCCCGTCGGACCGGAACCGCCGCTTCCCATCGGCCCGGCACCGCCGGTTCCCGTCGGACCAGCACCGCCGCTCCCCGTCGGACCAGCGCCACCGCTCCCAATCGGGCCAGCGCCGCCGCTCCCAATCGGCTCGGCACCACCGCTCCCCGTCGCAGCGCGCCCGCCCGTTCCGGTGTCGACAGTCTTTCCGCCGGTGCCACCAAGGGTTGGACCCGCCTCAGGTGAGCCGCATGAAACCGTGAGCGCGCCTAAAACAAAGATACCAAGTCGGGAAAATACCTGAACGCGCATTACGTCTCCTCGGCTGACGGGGGTCCACACACCGACCACAAAGTGGCCTCCGTGCCCCATCAGAGCTCAGGAAAACCACTCGGTGCTCCAAAATTTAGCTCTTTGTGGGGCCGCGGCGTTACTGCGACACGTCAGGATTTCACTCCCGTGCCTGGCGCGTTTCCACAAGCTTTTTGGCTCCCAGGGTTCCCAGCGCCAGCAAAGTCAGGATGGAAGCCACGGAGAACGCCGCGACGATATTGTATTCGTTGTAAAGGATCTCCACCTGCAGCGGGATGGTGTTGGTGACCCCGCGAATGTGTCCCGATACCACGGACACCGCACCGAACTCGCCCATAGCGCGCGCGTTGCACAGGACCACTCCGTACATCAGCCCCCAGCGGATCTTGGGAAGAGTGACGTGGAAAAGGATCTGCCACCCGCCCGCGCCCAGGGTGAGCGCGGCCTCCTCTTCATCGCTGCCCAGTTCCTGCATCACCGGAAGCACCTCGCGCACCACGAAGGGAAAGGTGACGAAGGTGGTCGCCAGAATGATGCCTGGGAGCGCGAAGATGACATGAAAGTCGTGCGCCTCCATCCAGGGTCCCAGGATGCCGCGCGCGCCCAGCAGCAGCACGAACACCAGGCCCGAAATGACCGGCGATACGCTGAACGGCAGGTCGATCAGGCTGAGCAACGCCGCCTTGCCTCGAAATCGATACTTGGAGATCAGCCACGACGCGGCGATGCCGAAGATCAAGTTCAGGGGGACGGCCACCAGCGCCGCCAGCAGGGTCAGGCGGATGGCGGCCCGGGTGTCTGGTTCGGCGATGGACACCAGATACGCCTTCACGCCGCTGGACAGCGCCTGGGTGAAGACCAGCAGGATGGGCAACATTACGAACAGTCCCAGGAACCCCAGGGCGACCAGGATGAGCACGGTCCGCACAGCGGTGCTGTCGCCCAGCCCGGCCTGGATGCGCGGCTTGTGCTTGTGGAGCGCGGCGTGAGTGGCGGCGATACCGACGGCCATGATGATATCTCAGCGGAGCGCGTCGGCAGCGCCGGTGCGACGGCGCGCCCAGGCCTGCAGCGAATTGATCACCAGCAGCATGGCGAACGAAGCCAGCAACATCATCAGGGCGATGGCGGTGGCCCCCGGATAGTCGAACTGCTCCAGCTTGGTGACGATCAGCAAGGGGACGATCTCGGTGCGCATGGGCATGTTGCCGGAGATAAACACGATGGAACCGTATTCGCCGACCGCCCGTGAAAATGCCAGGGCCGAGCCGGTGAGGGCGGAAGGGATCACCGCCGGCAAGATGATGCGCGTGATGATCTGCAGGCGGCTAGCGCCCAAGGTGGCGGCCACCTCCTCCATCTGCGCATCCAGGTCCAGGAGCACCGGCTGCACCGTGCGCACCACGAACGGCAGGCCGACGAACACCATCGCCACCACCAC
>JBDSME010000079.1:0-10227 GCA_039916065.1 Polyangia bacterium | reverse complement strand
ATTCAGCCGGGTCGCTTGCGCTTCTCTCTCGAACGTTGCAATCTAGCCGATTCCTGGCGGGAACTTCCTCGGGTCCGATGGCATTTTTGCCCGAGCGACTTATATACCTCCCGTCCTTCAATACTCGTTTCAGCGAGGTGGCGAAGTGTCTGTCGCACCAGGTTTAACTTTCAGGGCAATTGCTGTTCTTAGTAGCGCCGTGGCGCTCCCTTTTGTGGCGTCAAACTTGCCCGCCCAGGCCGCGCCGCGTGACCTGACTCACGGTAGCGCAACAGTTTCCGGACAATATCCCGGCGCCGGCCCGGACATGGCGCAGGTTGTGCACATCGCCGATGCCACGGGTCTTCCTTCCCTGGCTGCTTCCCTGGCTGCCGTACCCGCCGAAAATGACCAGGCCGTCGACGAACTCTCTAACCTGGGTCTGGCGAATCAGCCGAATGCCGCGGATCCGGCTTTGCCGCAAGATCCGAACGTCGCGCGTGGCAACGACAATTACAAAAACGACGCGCACCTGAATGGTGCTCTGTCCAGCGAGTTTCCGCAGGTGAGCTGTCTGGCGCGGACGATTTGCGCCATCAAGGATAGGATCCGCTGGCAGACGGCCGCATGGACTCCCACGGAGTGCAACAAGATCGCCACCGCCGTACTGACATCGTCAAAGCGTTATTCGATCAGCCCTTCGCTGTTGCTCGCGGTGATGATCAACGAGAGTGATCTCAACGAGAAGGCGGCGCGGATCACCATGCGCGAAAACAAGGTCTACGCGAAGGACAGCGGACTGATGGCGGTACGCTGCGTCCTGGACCGCCGTAGCCGTTGTCTCAATGGCAATGTGCGAGGCGTGGCCTGGAGTGCCTTGATGGATCCCACCACCAACATCGCGGCGGGCGCGCGCGAACTGGCCTACTGGCGCAGCGGGGGAGCAGTGGTGAAGAAGGTGGTGAAGGTTCGTGACGCCAGCGGCAAGCTGCGTCCCATCTTCAAGAACGTACCCTGCCACCACACCGATCACGCCTACTGGGCCCACTACAACCACGGTCCGTTCTACATCGCCAAGGGTTACGCCCGGCACTACCCGCACCGCGTGGCCGTTCTGGATCACGCGCTGGCGACAGCCTTGAATGTCGACGCGCCAGAGCTACGTGCCACGCACATCACCATCCACGACGCGGGGAAGCGCGAGCGGACCGCGGATCGGCCCGTGGAGGCCCGCTATCGCAAGTTGTGTTCCCAGATCGAGTCCGTAGGCGCCTGCTCCGCCGTCGCGCTGAACTAACGCATCCCCCGGCAAAGGGCGCTCTCCCGGCTACGCCAGAGTAGCTCTCTATTGAGCGTTTGGTGTGTCGGGCCTGCAACGGGGGCGAGGAGCGCGCTCCTCCCCCCGTTGTAGGCCCGACTCACCAACGTCGGGTCGTGGCGAATCCCGAACGCGTCCGACGAGAGGGGAGCGCGGAGTTGCGTGACGTGGACTTGCTAGCGTGGGGCGGTGGGGCTCTCGGGGGTGTGTTCTAGCTCGGGGGCGTTCAGGCCTTGCTCCAGGGCTGGGGAAGGAGCGTTGGGGGGGAGGGACATGGGCATGCGGGTGAAGAGATCACCGAAGACCCCCAGCATCAGGACCATCACGAAGAGGATGGAGACGCCGAACACCAGACGGTTGATGCCTTCGGAGTCCCACAGGTGCATGAAGAACAACACCACCAGCGTCGCCTTGATGGTGGCGATCACCATCGCCAGCGGCAGGTTGGCGGCGCCCAGATCCAGGCGACCCGTCACCACGGTGGTGATGGTGGCCACCAGCAGCAGCAACCAAATCACCACGTAACGGCCGGGGCCGTGCTCGTGGGCTTCTTCGTGCGCTTTTGTGTGCTTGGTTTGGTTGGCCACGCGAGATCTCCGGGGATGATCGCTAGATCAGGTACAAGAGCGGAAAGAGGAAAATCCAGACCAGATCGACGAGGTGCCAGTAGAGGCCCCCCAGCTCGACGGGGATGTAGTAGGTCCGGGTGAAGTCACCACGGATCAGCCGGCGCAGCACCCAGATCAGGATGGCCATGCCCACGATGACGTGAAACGCATGCAGGCCCGTGGACAGAAAGTAGACGCTGAAGAACATGTTCGCGCCCGGCATCCCCGCCATCTCGTGGAAGTGGAACCACTTCCCCGGTAGCGCGCCTTCTTGGAACTTGTGCTGATACTCGAAGGCCTTGATGCACAAGAAGGCCAGCGCGCACAGGATGGTGAATCCAAGCAGGCCTGCGGCCTGCTTGTTCCGCCCCTTCTTCACCGAATAGTAAGCCATGGCCACGGTGAAGCTGCTGCTGATGAGAACGACGGTGTTCACCGTTCCCAGCACCAGATTCAGGGAGTGGGAGGCCACCTTGAAGGTGTGCGGGTAGAAGTGGCGATTGACGGCGTACCCGAGGAAGAGTCCAGCGAACAGCAACACTTCCGTGCCCAGGAACAGCCACATGCCCAGCCGCGACGCATGGTTCTGCGTCTCCATGCTGTCGAAGTGGTGCGCCAAGTGCGGGTCGGCGTGGTTGCCGTCGCGGTGGGCCCCCAGGTCGGAGGCATCAGATGACGACATGCTCCACCTCCTCTCCCGGCTCCTGATACATGTGCGGCTCTTCCGGGTAGTCCAGGGTGTGCTCGAAATTCTCCTTGATGGGAGGCGAACTGGTCCGCCACTCGTATCCCTTGGAGTTCCAGGGGTTGGGACCGGCGATCTCACCGTGCTTCAGCGCCCAGATGAGATAGATGAGGATGATGATGAATCCGAAGGCGAGCAGCGTGGACCCCGCCGTGGAGGCAACGTTCAGCGCGGTGAACCGCTCCGGATACATGTAATACCGCCGCGGCATACCGGCGTTGCCCAGCAGGAACTGCGGGATAAACGTGGCGTTGAATCCCAGCACGATGAAGGTCGCCGCGACCATGCTCCACCCCTCGTGGTACATGCGGCCGAACATCTTGGGGAACCAATAGTGAATGGCCGCCAGAAAGGCCATGATTACCGCGCCCACCATGATGAAGTGGAAGTGCGCCACCACGAAGTAGGTGTCGTGCCAGTGCACGTCAAGCGACACGGTGGCCACCGCAATGCCCGTCATGCCGCCGAAGACGATGAAGAATAGGAAGCCGCACGCGTAGATGAAGGGGCCTGAGACATAGATGGCGCCCCGGTACAGGGTACCCACCCAGTTGAACACTTTGATGGCGGTGAACACCCCAACCAACATGGAGATGACCGCGAAGGCGCCGTCGTCGAAGGCCGACTGCCCCGACACGAACATGTGATGTCCCCAGGCGAAGAACCCCACGAAGGCGATCCCCAGCGAGGAGTAGGCGATCATCTTGTAGCCGAAGATGTTCTTCCGGGCGTAGGCGGCGATGATCTCGCTCATCACACCCATGGCCGGCAACACCATGATGTACACGGCCGGGTGCGAGTAGAACCAGAACAGGTGCTGCATCAACACCGGATCGCCGCCGCGTCCAGGATCGAACAGACCGAATCCGCCCACCTTTTCGATACCCACCAGCAGGGTGGTGAGACCGATGACCGGCGTGGCCAGAACCTGGATGATGCTGGTGGCGTAGATGGCCCACACGAACAGCGGCATCTTCATCCAGGTGATCCCCGGCGCCCGCAGGGTGTGCACGGTGACGATGAAGTTCAGGCCGGTGAGGATGGATGAGAACCCTATGATGAAGACCCCGAATAAGACCGGGAACAAGGTCATGGGGGTGGTGGTGCTGTAGGGGACGTAGAAGGTCCAACCGGTGTCGGCCCCTCCGTTGATCACGCCCCACAACACCAGCGCCGCGCCGGTCCAGTAGACGTACAACGACAAGAGGTTGAGGCGGGGGAACGCCACGTCCTTGGCGCCCAGCATCAGGGGCAGCACGAAGTTCCCGAACACGCCCGGAATGGCCGGGATCATGAACAAGAACACCATGACCATCCCGTGCAGGGTGAACATGCGGTTGTAGGTGTTGGCGCTGATCAGCGTCGGCTCGGGCGTGGTCAGCTCGAACCGCACGATCATCGCGAAGATGCCGCCCAGCAGGAACGTCGCCAGCACGGAGGCGAAGTACATGATGCCGATACGCTTGTGATCCAGCGTCTTCAACCAAGACATCACGCCGCGATCGGCGTTGAGATAGTTGATCTCCTGATACACCCGCGCCTCGGCAGGCGCCAGGGCGGAACTATCGGCGTGCTGGCTCATAGATCGCTTCCTTGGACGGTAAGTTGTCCAGGTTCTGGCTACGAAGTGACTTGATGAACTCGACCAGCGCGGCCGCGTCCGGAGCCGCCAGCTTGCCCCGGTAGGTCGGCATCACTGGCTTGAACCCCTTCACGATCTTGGCCCGGGGATCGATCATCGAATCGGTGAGATAGGCCTCGTCGGCCAGGACGGTCTCGCCGGTCTCCAGCGTCTCGGTACGGCGGTAGAGATCCAACCAGGTGGGACCGATGTGGGGATCGCCGTCCAGGGAGTGACACTTCAGGCAGCCCTGGGCCATGGCCACCCGCTTGCCGTACTCCACCAGGGTGCCGTGAAAGCTGGGACCGTCGTCGGTCGCGGTATCCACGCGATCGGTCAATCCGGCGCCGGCGCGCTGCTGGAGCATCCAGCTGTCGAACTCGGCCGGTGGCATGACCACCACCTCGCCCCACATCTGGGAGTGCCAGGTGCCGCAGTACTCGGCACAGAGGATCTGATAGCGCCCCGGCTTGGTGGCCTCGAACCAGGTCTCCGTGTAGCGGCCCGGCAAGACGTCCATCTTGATGCGGAAGTCGGGCACGAAGAAGGAATGGATGACATCCCGGCTGGTCAACAGCAACCGCACGGGACGGTGGGCCGGCACATGCAACGTTCCCACGGCGTTCGGACCGTCGGGATAAGCGAACTTCCACATCCACTTCTTCCCCATGACGTACACGTCCATGGTGTCCTTGGGAGGAGTGGTGTACCAGACGTAGTCACGGTAACCCTGCACGAACCAGGCAAGGAAGAAGGCCAGGGGGACCACCACCACAGCCAGCTCGAACTTCACGCTGGGGATGACGATGGGGGTCGATTGCCGCGGGCGCAGCTGGCGATACTTGAAGAAGAAGCCGAACGCCAGCAGCCCCACAGCCACCGAGCTGAGCATCGTCACCGTGATGACGAAGTAGTGCAGCTCGTCGACAGCCTTGGCGAACGTGGATGCCTGCTCCGGCAGCCAAAGAATGGTTCGCATGATCTCGTTCATGCGACCCTCCTTCTCCTCATGACCAGCTCCTTTCGCCAGAGCACGGTCAACAACGTCGCCAGCGCGACGAAGACCAGCCCGGCGCCAATGCGCATGAAACCCATCACGTACGGCGCATATTTGCGATTGATGGGGTCGTACTTGAAACAAGAAAGCAAAACACGATCAAACGAGGTCCCCACCCTACCGCCGCCCGCCTCGACCAGCGCCAGTCTGAAGTCGCGGGCGATCACGTCGACGCCGTAGAGATAGCGCGACACCCGGCCATCCGGCGTCAGCACGAAGGCCACGGCGGCGTGGGCATACTGTCGGCTGAGTGAATCATAGGCGTACTTGAACCCGACGGCGTCGGCCAGCGCCGGACTGGCCACGGCGTCTCCCAGCAGGAAGGGCCAGCGCGTGGGGTCGTTGTCTCCGCCAACCGAACGCAGCATGCGCGACCGGGTGTCACGGGCCAAGGTGGCATCCTCGTTGGGATCGATGCTGATGGACACCGCCTGAAAGTCCTTGCCGGGCGACAGGCCCGAACCCTTCATGGCCTTGGCCAGACCGTCCAGCACCAGATTGCAAAGCATGGGGCAGCGGTAATAGCCCAGGGTCACCAGCAGCGGTCGTCCGCCCAGCATGGCGTCGATCTCGACCTTCTTGCCCTCGGGATCCCGGAAGGTCAGACCGGCCGGGATCTTGTCTCCCAGGTGCTCGATCACGTCCACGTCCTGGAGCGCCGTCAGTGGCTGATCGCCGCCCGCCGGAAAGGTGGGGGCCTCGCGCCGCTCGTAAGCGTGCACGCTGCCCGCTGCCAGCAACGAGCCAAACGCGAGCAGCTTGGCCATGCTGGCTCGTGGTGACAGCGACCGGCGCGACGGACGCCGTTGCGACGCGCGGGTCACCGAGCGCCACCAGGCTTGGGCGTCTTCGACGCGGGAGTCCCGGCGGCCGGAGCGACCACCCCCCCGGCATTGACGATGGCGGGAATCTGGGTCACGGGCGGGACGCCCTGGCCGGCGATGTCAGGCGGAGAGGCGATAACCTGCTGCATCGCGGCCTCGATCGGCATGTGGGCCAACCCCTTGGAACGATCGCTCCAACCATAGCTGGAGAGGCGCCGGGCGTTTTCCGCTTTCCAGTCATCCAGACGATGGTCGGTCTCGAACAGCACCTGATCAACGATGCCAATCTCGGACTGTCCCAGCTTGGAGGGCGTGGCGGCCAGGCCACCGCTACGGATCTCTTCCTGGCGGCTGGTCATCAGGCTGTACGCCCACACGACGCCGCCGGCAAACAAGAGCAGGGAGATCGCTCCCACGACAATGATCGTGCCGAGCTGCATGTCCTTGCCCGTGTGCGATTGCTCGGCGTGGTGGCCGCGGGCGGCTTTATTGGAGTGCGAGTCGCTCATGATCAGGGTTGCCTGTACGCCAAAGAGTCGGCGAGATAGGGATCACGGACGGGAACGGTGAAGTGACCGCGGATTCGCCACAGGCCAAAGGCGATGGACAGCCCACCTACCCCTATGAACGCGGAGATCATCGTCCAGTGGAAGGGGGCGGCTTCCGGGCTCAGGGTGGGGAGGATGAGCCAGTACAGATCCACCGCGTGGACCAGGAGGATCCAGAATGCGACCAGGGCCAGGCGGGCCCGGTTGCGCTTCAGGTTACGCGACAGCAAGGTGAAGAAGGGAACCACGAAGTGCCCCACGATGAGAAACACACCGATGGCCGCCCAGTCACCCTTCAGACGCACGATATAGAAGGGAACCTCCTCGGGCAGTCCGGCGATCCAGATCAGCATGAACTGCGAGAACCCGATGTAGCCCCAGAACGCGGTGAAGGCGAGCATGAGCTTGCCCAGGTTGTGGATGTGCTCGTCGCTGACCAGATCGCCGTAAAGATTTTTGCCGCGGGCGCGATCGGTGACGATCACCAGCAGGGAGATGGCGCTGAGAAAGCTTCCGCCAAAGTAGTAGACCCCGAAAATGGTGGAGAACCAGAGCGGCTCGAGGCTCATCAACCAGTCAAACGCCGCGAAGCTGAACGTCAGCGCCACGAAAGGAAGCATCCCCGTGGCGAAGGCGCGCTGGCGCGCCGTCAACTTCACTTCGCCTGAACCATCTTGCTTGGTGGACAGCCCGAACAACCGCTGGGACACCAGGGTGGCCAGCGACAGGTAAAACACCGTGCGAATGACGAAGAAGGTGGTGTTCAGGTACGGCGCCTTGTGGTGCAACAACTCCATCGCCTCCCGCGACAGGTTGGCCGGCGGGGCTACCCAGGAATAGAGGTGCTTCATTCCCAGCACGATGGGGATGAACAGCAGCAAGAAGAGCACGGCGGTGACGGCCATGACCTCCACTGGGCGGCGCAACACCACCATCCACTTGGCGCGGACGGCATGAAATATCTGCAGCAGCACCAGCGCACCCAGGGCGATCCCTCCCCAATACGCGAAGGCCCACAGGTACGAGAACATCGCCGGGCGGGCGTCGGAACTCATGCCCACGAAGGTGCCGAGCAGACCGAGAAGTCCCAGCCCTCCGGCGCCGGCCATGAGCGACCGCCCACCGTCGAACTTCTGCACGTCCACTTTCACGGCTTCTCCTGTTCGAGCTGTCGGCGCGCGTCCGGGGGCAGCGCCGCCACGGGCACGCTCTGGCTAACCTGCAGGGCCCGGATGTAGGCCACCACCGCCCAGCGTTCCTCGACGGTCAACTCGGCCGCGTAGGATGCCATCAGGCCAAACCCGTGCGAGGCCACCTCGAAGATGTATCCGGGGGCGCGGTTGGCATACAGATGCAGTGAGGGCGGCGGCCGCAGGGACATCTGCCTGGCCACGATGCTGTTGCCGTCGCCGAGCGGCCCATGGCAGGTCGCGCAGGTGATGTCGTAACGCTTGCGGCCGAGCGCGAGCAGTTTCGGCGTCAGCTCCATGGGGATCTTGTTGGCGTAGGTGGCCACCCGTTCGCCGTTGGGAGCAAGCTGTTTTGCGTAACCGATGATCCCCGTGGTGAAGGTGGGGCTCATGGTGCGGCGCTCGCGTGGCACAGTCCCGGTGGGCGGGGCCCGCATGGCCAGGCCGTCCTGGTAGAAGTCGCTGGGGCGATAGGCGCGCTCGCGCGGCTGGCGGTGATCTGCCATGGGGTTCAAGGTCTGCTCGCTGCAAGCGCCCGCGAGAAGGGGCGCCGCCAACACCACAATGACCAGAAAGCTCGACAATCGGACGGCGCTCATCGCTCTGATTCCTCGATGATTTGCACTTCAGTGCTGCCAAAGCCGCGCATGTCGACGGCCACGTCGGCCGGGTTGGTGCCGTCCGGCACCTCCACCGACAGGAAGAACGAGTCGATACTGGCGAGCCGAAAGGACGGCGCCTCGAACACCGGGTGATAGGGCTCTGGCAACTTCAACAGGCCGAACAGCCCGAAGAAGGCGGAGGTCCCCCCCAGCAACACCGCCAGCTCGAAGGTGATGGGAATCATCGACGGGGGGCTGTGTTGCGGTCGATTCGCCACGTTGATGGGGAAGTCGAACACGTTCATGTAGTAGATCATCGAGTAGGCGATGACCGCGCCGGCGAGCGCGCCCAGCAACACGATGGTCGGGATCTTGGGACGCCCCAAGCCAAGCGCTTCCTCGATGCCGTGCACCGGGTATGGCGTATGGGTGTCCAGCTTCTTGTGTCCTTTTTCGCGCATCTGCCGCGCGCCCAGCAACAGGGCGTCGGAATCGGCAAACTGTCCCAGGACGAAGCGGCGGGGATGAAAAGCGCTATCGTGGCTCATGCGTGCGGTCCCCCAGCGGCGGCCCCGTGAGCCTTGTGGGCCAGCTCATGTCGCAGCTCCTTCACCTCGGTGGCGGCCACCGCGGGGACGAACTTCAGGAACAGCAGGAAGAGCGTCGAGAACAGGCCGATGGTCCCGCCAAATATGCACCAGTCAACCCAGGTGGGAGCGTACAGTTCCCACTTGGAGGGGAGAAAATCGCGATGCAGCGAGGTGACGATGATGTTGAAGCGCTCGCACCACATGCCCACGTTCACCAGCAGCGCGGCGATCCACATGATGGGGATGCTGGTGCGGGCCTTCTTGAACCAGAAGATCTGGGGCACCAGCACGTTGCAGAAAATCATCAACCAGTAGATGGGAGCGAAGGGGCCGCGCTGCCGCACCTTGAAGAACATGGCGAACTCGTAGGGATTCCCGCTGTACCACGCGATGAAGTGCTCCATCACGTAGCCGTAGGTGACCATCAGGCCGGTGGCCAGGATGACCTTGTTCATGTTCTCCAGGTGCTTCATCGTGACCACGTGCTTCAGGCCCAGGAACTGCCGGGCGGGAACCATCCAGGTCAAGACCATGGCGAAGCCGGAGAACACCGCGCCCGCAACGAAGTAAGGCGGGAAAACCGTGGTGTGCCAACCCGGTAGAACCGAGGTCGCGAAGTCGAATGACACGATGGTGTGCACCGAGAGCACCAGCGGGGTGGAGAGACCCGCCAGCAGCAGGTACGACCACTTGTACTCCGCCCAGTGACGGCCCGACCCCCGCCAACCCATGGCGAAGATGCCGTAAACCATGCGCTTGGTAGGGCTCTTGGAGGAATCTCGCAGCGACGCCAGGTCCGGGATGAGCCCCAGAAACCAGAACAGCAAAGAGATGGTGAAGTAGGTTGAGACCGCGAACACGTCCCACACCAGCGGGCTCTTGAACTGCGGCCAGATGCCCTGCACGCTGGGATAGGGCATGAGCCAGTAGAGCGCGAACCAGGGTCGGCCGGTGTGAAACAGCGGGAACAGCAAGGCGCACATGACGGCGAACAGGGTCATGGCCTCGGCAAACCGGTTGATCGAGGTGCGCCACTTCTGCTGCAGCAGCAGCAAGATGGCCGAGATCAGCGTCCCGGCGTGGCCGATGCCGATCCACCAGACGAAGTTGATGATGTCGTAGGCCCACCCGACGGGGATATTGTT
>JBDSME010000078.1:0-5413 GCA_039916065.1 Polyangia bacterium | reverse complement strand
TGGATAGACCGGGTGCGGAGACCGCAGCTGCCGATTGGACCCGTGCAGAGCACGGCGGGTCCGCCCCTCGAGCTGCGTGACGCAGCAGGAACGTTGCTGGTCCAGCTCGCCCCTCAGGAGCGCGCGGCTGTCGTGCTGAAGGACGCCTTCGATTTTTCGCTCGATGAGATTGCGGGCATCATTGGGACGACTGTCGGCGCCGTGAAGGCGGCGCTACACCGCGGTCGGGGCAAGCTGTTGGAGCCTGACGTCGAGACCAGCCGTGTGCCGGCCCACACCGTCGTTGATGCGTTCTGCGCCGCGTTCAATGCGCATGACGTCGAGCGCCTCACGGCGCTCCTGCTCGACCGGGCGGTCGTCGAGGTCGTCGGCGCCACCGCTTCGCATGATACTGATGAAGTTCGCAGTCAGATGCTGCGCGGCATGCTCTTCGGCAGCCAGCGCCTCGCCAACGCGGCGACCCAGGGGGGAATTGAGGCGCGTTTCGTGTCCGGGGCGCTGCCGACGCCTCCGCGGGCCGAGAAGCGCGTCTATCGTGGCGAGGCGATCGCGCTCCTTTGGTACCACCACCACGACGGTGAGCACGTACGTGCAATCAACCGCATCGAAGCCGATGGCAGCCGTATCGTGCGTTTGCAAAACTTCTTCTTCACGCCCGACCTGGTCGCCGAAGTGTGCGCCGAGCTCGGCGCCTCGCACCGCCCGAACGGCTATCGCTGGTGGCTCACGCGTGAGGGGTGTCCGTGATGCTCACCCTCTACTGTCACCCCCTGGCGTCGTACTGCTGGAAGGCGCTGATCGCTCTTTACGAGAACGGCACGCCGTTCGTGAAGCAAGTCGTTGATCTCGGTGACCCCTCTCAGCGTGCAGAGCTGTCGGCGCTGTGGCCGCTGTGCAGGTTTCCCGTGCTGCGCGACAAGGACCGTGTCGTCGCGGAGAGTTCGATCATCGTCGAGTACATGGACCGCCAGTATCCGGGTCAGCATTCTCTGTTCCCCCGCGACGCCGGCGCGGTGCTTGAAGTGCGTTTGTGGGATCGCCTGTTCGATAACTACCTGCAGAGCCCGATGCAGGAGGTCGTGTTCGACAGCCTACGACGCGCGAACGGTGATGTCAGCGGCGCGCACGCGACGTTGGCCACAGCCTACGAGTTGATCGACCGGCAGCTTGTTACGTCGCCTTGGATCGTTGGGGACGCGTTTAGTGCCGCCGACTGCGCGGCCGCGCCAGCCTTGTTCTATGCGGTGACGCTGCAGCCCTTCCCCGTCCACTACACGCGGCTACGCGCCTACTTCGACCGGCTCGTTGAACGTCCCTCGGTGCGACGTACGCTGGAAGAGGCCAAGCCGTTCTTCAAGGATTACCCCTTCGCCAAAGCCATCGCCGCGCGATTTCGCTGAGATGACCGTGGCGAGAGCTGCTGTTCCCGGCGCGGCTGTGCTAGGACCTGCTCATGGCCGCCCCGCACTTCGAAAAGCACGTGTTCATCTGCACCAACCGCCGCGAGCCGGGGAATCCAAAAGGATCTTGTGCGGAGAAGGGGAGCGACGACGTACGCGACGCCTTCAAGCGCATCCTTCATGAGCGCGGGTTGAAAGGGCGCATCCGGGCCAACGCGGCCGGGTGCCTGGACCAGTGTTCCCGGGGGGCGGCGGTGGTGGTCTATCCCGAGCAGATCTGGTACGGCGGCGTGAAGGTGGAGGACGTCGCGGAGATCGTCGATCAACACCTGGTGGGCGGCGTCCCGGTGGATCGCCTGCGCATGAAGTAGGGGAGCGAAGACGTGGCCGTCCCGGCGGGCAAGCTCCAGGCTCTTCAGATCTTCGGCACCAAAAAGTGTTCCGACAGCCGCAAGACGGAGCGGTTTTTCAAGGAACGCGGCGTCCCCTTCCAGGCCATCGACCTCGGGCAAAAAGGCATGTCCCCAGGCGAGCTGCGGGCGGTGGCGGCGCGGGTGGGTGGATTCGAGCAGCTCATCGACCGTGCGGGCAAGCGCTATGTCGACAAAGGTCTGAAGTTCGCCGCACCGACGGGATCACGCATCGAGAAGTTGCTGTGCGACGATCCCCTCCTCCTGCGCACGCCCATCGTGCGGTCGGCGGCGGGCGCCAGCATCGGCTTCCAACCGGAGCTCTGGGCGACCTGGCTCGCCTCCTCCTGACGGCGCAGCCGGGCTGCGGGCGCTCATGTACAATCGCCCGCCTTGGCGGTGGCAGTCATCCAGGCAGCAGCGCCGCCGCGCCGGAGTGCAGGAAACCTTTTGAAAAAAGACAGCTGGACGTTGCTCGAGGTGCTGCGGTGGACGACGGGACGTTTTGAAGAACGTGGTCTGGCCACCCCCCGCCTGGACGCGGAGATCCTGATCGCCGCGGCGTTGCGGCTGTCTCGGGTACAACTCTATGTGCAGTTCGAGCGGCCGCTGGCCGCGGAGGAGCTGAGCGCCATCCGCGAGCACGTGCGCCGCCGCCAGACCGGTGAGTCGGTCGCCTACGTGGTCGGCCACAAGGAGTTCTTCGGTCTCGAGTTCACTGTCGACCACCGGGTGCTGGTCCCCCGTCCCGACACCGAGACTCTGGTGGACGAGGCCCTGGCGCGGGTGCGCGAGCGCTTCAGTCCAGCCGAGACGAGTGAGGAGTCTCCTGGCTTCGCTGAGTCCGAAGCGGCGACGGCGACGGACCCGTCACCCACACTGGCACCGGCGTTGGCATCCGAGCCCGCACCACCGTCCTCCTTGCGCATCGCTGACATCGGCACGGGGTCCGGCGCCATCGCCATCACCCTGGCCAAGCAGTTGCCGCAGGCGGTGGTCTACGCCGTCGACGTTTCCGCGGCAGCGCTGGAAGTCGCGCAGGCGAACGCCGCGCGCCACAATGTGGCGGTGACCTTCCTGGAGGGCGATCTCGCCCAGCCGCTGGCCGCGCATGCCCCGTTCGACCTGATCGTCGCCAACCTGCCCTACGTCCCCAGCGCCGAGATCGACGGCCTGGCCGCCGAGGTCAGGAGCGAACCACGCGGAGCGCTCGACGGCGGGCACGACGGACTGGACCTGGTCCGGCGCCTGGCGCGCGCGGCGCCGGCATTGCTGGTGGCGGGCGGCTCTCTGGTGCTGGAGATTGGGGCGGGGCAGGCACAACAGACGGCACAATTTTGTCGCGACGCCGGGTTCATCGATACCCGGCTGCGACGTGACCTGGGCGCGATCGACCGCGTCGTTTCAGCGGTGAAGCCATGACCAGACCACCACTACCACCACCACCACCCTCCAGCGGCACCGTCCCATCCTCCCCTCAGGCCGTGGCCACCTCCCCCGCCAACGCTGGCGGCGGCGTCGCCACTGTGCCTCCCGATCGCGTCGATCGCGCCGTCGAGGCGGGCAAAGGGGCGCTGTTCATCGGCGCCGCGAAGGTCTTCTTCATGTTGAGCGGCTTCGTGCAGCAGGTCTTGCTGGCCCGCCTGGTCAACGTCGCCGGGGTGGGCGCTTTCGGTGCCGTCAACAGCGCCATCTCGATGGTGAACAACACCGTCGTGCAGGCCACCATCCAGGGGGTTTCGAAGTTCACCGCCGAGGACGACTCCCGCACCGAAGCGGTGAAACGCACGGCCCTTGGTATCCAGACCTTGGCCGGCATCATCATTGCCCTGGCCTTCTTTCTGGGCGCGCCGCTCATCGCCGAGTTCGAGAAGGCTCCCTCCTACGTCCCCTACTACCGGATCGCCGCCGCCATCCCTCTGCTTTACGCCGTGTACGCCGTGTTCGTCGGCTCGGTGAACGGCCAGCGCCGCTTCCGCGCGCAGGCGGGCTTTGACATGACGTTCTCGTCTGCCAAGACGGTCCTGTTGCTGGGCGGCGCCGCCGTGGCGGGAATCGCCGGCGCCTTCGCGGGCTTCGCGCTGGCGGCCCTGGTGATCGTGGTGGTGGCCGCCCGCGTGGTCGGTCTGCCGCGTCTGCGGACCGCGGGCGCCGCCGTCTTTCCCGCCGCCCGCCTGGGCGCGTTCATGTTGACCATCGGCGGCTACAACCTGCTCCTCAACGTGGAACTGCTCTACGATCAGCCGCTCTTGCACCACTTCGCCGGGCTGGTCGATCCCACGCGCGGGGGTGTGATCGCCGGTCACTATCAGGCGCTGCGTACCCTCGCCCTGCTGCCCTACCAGGCGTTGCTGGTGGTCACCTTCGTGATCTTCCCGCTCATCTCCCGTTCCACCTTCGCCGCGGACCGCGAAGCGACCCGCGCCTACGTCACCCAGACCTTGCGCGTGGCCCTGATCCTGGCCACCGCCATGGGCGTGGCGCTGGGCGCCCGTCCGGCGGCGCTCATCGCTATCCTGTTTCGCCCCGAGTATCAGGAGGGAGCCCGGGCCCTCCCCATTCTGGTGGTCGGCGAGTGTTGCCTCGCCCTGCTCGCGGTGACCTGCGCCATCCTGAACGCCGCGGGCCGGCCCCTGGCGGCGCTCTGCTTGATGGCCACCACCGTGCTCAGCGGTCTGGGGGCGGCGTACGTCATGGTCCCCGGCGCCGCGCTCGGCGCCGACATGCTGATGGCCATGGCGCTGGCCGCAGCCGGCGGCATGGTGCTGGGATTCGTCCTGGCCACCACCTACGTCCGTGTTCGGCTGGGGGGGAGCGTCCCGGCCCGCACCATCGTTCGTGTGGTACTGGCCGCCGCCGTCGCCGTCATGGTGGGCCGCGTGTTGCCCGGCCAAGGCCGCGTCGTCGGGCTGGCCATCACCGTCCTGGTGGCGGTGGTCTATTTTGCAATGCTGGTGCTCTTGCGCGAGTTCGGCCCCACCGATCGCGCCAAGTTTCGCAAGATCCTCAAACGTCACTAGTCAGGAGGGTGACCGATTAATCGACATTGGGCGTCCGCCGTCTACGGGGGGACGGGTCCTGCCGACTGCGGACCCCTCCCCATCGGGCTGGCCATCGGGGGTTGTAGGTCCTGGATCAGGCCTGGTTGTTGCCGCCATCTGGGATCCGGTTGGCTGTGGCCTTGACCAACTTGACCAACTGAACGCCGTCGGTCACGCTTGGCCTATGCGACGCTCGGTTAACCTATACGAGGCCAAGACGCACCTTTCCAGCCTCGTGGATCGTGCCGCCGAAGGCGAGGAGATCGTCATCGCAAAAGCGGGGCGACCGGTGGCCCGTCTCGTCCCGTTGCCGAAGGCGCGAGCCCGTCGCAACTCCGGTTTCTTGAAGGGTAAGGTTCGCATGGCGGCCGACTTCGATACCCCATTGCCCCCCGAGTTCCTGATCGTTCCGGACGCCTTCTGATGTCGCGGTTCCTGCTCGACACCCACGTCTTCATTTGGTGGTGCACCGACGATCGGAGGCTCGGTGCTCGAAGCCGGAAGGTCATTCGGAACGCCGCCGACGTCTTCGTCAGCGCGGCCAGCGCCTGGGAGATCGCCA
>JBDSME010000077.1:0-9363 GCA_039916065.1 Polyangia bacterium | reverse complement strand
GGCGGCAGACTGCTCAGATCCTCGACGGCCCAGCGGCCGTCCTTGCCGTTCGACAGGTCGTCCTTCAGCAACTCACGGGTGATCACCCCGACTTCGTCGCCTGGACACTCAAGCGGGCTGTTCTCGTAGAAGGTGATGGCGATGGTGCCCGCAGCTTCGGCCATCAGGCGCAGGCGCAAGGCCCGGTGTTTCCCGGCCGGGAGTTCGAAACGCAGGATGCTCTCGTAGGTCAGGTTGGGAAAGGTGAGGTTGGCGGTGCCGCGGTTGTCGTCATGAGCGAAGACCAGCTCTCGGGAAATGCGGGCCCCAGGTGGCAGCGCCGCCGGTCCGCACCCGCCCGCGGGAAACACGATCAGGGGCACGCACAGGAGCACGCCGGCGAGGTGCCGGCGGTTTCGCGCATGGAAGCGGCGGACCCTGCCGCGCCCTGAACTCACCCCTGCAGCATCGTCGCAGAAGGCGATTAACTCAAGGCCTACTGGCAGCATGGCCACGAGGTAACATGACTGCGATGACCGCCTTGGGAGTGGCCGTGGTGGGCGCCGCCGGTTGGGGGCAGAACGTGGTGCGGGCGTTTCACAGCGCCCGCGGTGCCAACCTGCGTTGGGTGTGCGACCTGAGCCCGGCGCTGCTGGCGGGGGTCGCTGAGCGCTATCCCTCGGTGACCACCACCGTCGATTTTGAACGTGTGCTAGCCGATCCCGGCGTGGGCGCGGTCGCCATCGCGGTGGATGCGCCCAATCATCATCGCCTGGCCAAGGCGACCATCCTGGCGGGACGTCACCTTTTCGTCGAGAAGCCGCTGACCCTCAGCAGCGCCGACGCCGAGGAACTGTGCCTGCTGGCCGAAGAGCGGCGATTGACGTTGATGGTCGGTCACCTGCTGCTGTATCACCCGGCGGTGGTGCTGATGAAGGCGATGCTGGACGCCGGTGAGGTGGGCGAGGTGCTGTACCTGCATGCGCAGCGGGTCAACCTGGGGCTGGTGCGGCAGACCGAGAATGCCTGGTGGTCCCTGGCACCGCACGACGTGGCGCTGGCCATTCACCTCTTTGGCGAGGGGCCCGTTTCGGTGAGCGCCACCGGAGCCACCTTCCTGCAGCGCGACCGTGGGGTGGAAGATGTGGCGTTCGGAACCTTGCGGTTCGCGGACGGCCGCCTGGCGCACCTGCACGTCTCCTGGCTGGACCCCCACAAGCGCCGCTCGCTCACGGTGGTGGGCACGCGGAAGATGCTGTCCTTCGATGATGCGCTGCCCGACGAGAAATTGAAGATCTATGACCATGCCGGCGCCGTCGGGAACACGGCGCCTACCGGGCACGTCAGCTATGCCCAGGGGGTGGTCGTTCCGGTGGGTGACGTGGTGTCGCCGTTCTTGCCCGCGGTCGAGCCGCTGCTGGCGGAGTGCGAGCACTTCGTGGACTGTGTCCGCGGCGGCCTGCGGCCGCGCAGCGACGGGCGCCAGGGACTGCAGGTGGTGCGGGTGCTGGAGGCGGGCGAAAAATCCATGCGCGCGGGGGGGGCGCCGGTGCCTATTGCCCTTGCGGCGGCGAGCCCGGCGCCGAGCCCATCGTAGTGAGCGGCCACGTGAGCGGCCACGTCGATCCCAGCGCCGTGGTTCACCCCACGGCGGTGGTGGATGGGGGGGCGGTGATCGGAGCGGGAACCACGGTGTGGCACTTCTGCCACGTCATGCCAGGCGCTCGCATCGGGGCACGCTGCATGCTGGGCCAGAACGTGTTCGTGGGTGCGGCGGCGGTGGTGGGGGACCGTTGCCGGATCCAGAACAACGTATCGCTGTACGATGGCGTTCACCTGGACGAAGACGTGTTCATTGGGCCGTCGGCGGTGTTCACCAACGTGCTCACGCCGCGCGCCTTCGTGTCCAGAAAGAACGAGGTCCAGCCGACGCGCGTGGGAAGGGGAGCCACCGTCGGGGCGAACGCCACGGTTCTGTGTGGCCGCACCCTGGGGGCCTACTGTTTGATCGGCGCCGGCGCGGTGGTGACGACCGACGTGCCGGCCCACGCCCTGATGACAGGAGTTCCAGCGCGGCGGCAGGGGTGGGTTTGCCGGTGCGGCCAGAAGTTGCCCGCCCGGCCCGCAAACGCGGAAGAGAAAAGTCCCGCGAAGGCGGAAGAGACAACCATCGACTGGCGGTGCCCGGCATGCGCGACTCGGTTTCGGGTGGTGGTGGGCACGGCGGAACAGATCGAGGTGTGCCCCGAATGACGGGCCCGAACGTCGGTCATCGCGCCGCCATGGCGCGACTCGTCGGCGGGGTGGGCGGATCGGCGGATCGGCGGGTCGGATGGTCCGTTTTTCGAACAGGCGGAGGGCGCCGCCGCGACTGGTATTGAGTTACACTGATCAGCCATAAAATGCTGCTTCCCGGCGCGCCTGCGCCGAGGTTTGCGGCACCCCGCACCACAGATTCGCATCAAATGAATGGGAGCCCGACATGAGCCAGAGTAATTCCCGCTATCCCAAGGATCGCTTCGCCCCCCGGCCCGAGGATCACTTCACCTGGGGGCTGTGGACCGTGGGAAACACCGGGCGCGATCCCTTCGGCCTGGCGGTGCGCGAGCCCATGTCGGCCGCCAAGATCGTGCGCGAGTTGTCGCAGCTTGGCGCGTATGGCGTCAACCTGCATGACGAAGATCTGATCCCGTTCGAGGCCACGGCGGGGGAGCGCGATCGCATCCTGCGCGAGTTCAAGGGCGCGCTCAGCGAGACGGGGATGAAGGTCCCCATGGCCACCACCAACCTGTTTTCGCAGCCGGTCTTCCGCGAGGGCGCCTTCACCAGCAACGACGCCGGCGTGCGCGCGTTCGCCCTGCAGAAGACCATGCGCTCCATCGACCTGGGCGTGGAACTGGGCGCCACCACCTACGTGTTCTGGGGTGGGCGCGAAGGGCTGGAGACCAACGCCTGCAAGACCCCGCAGGACGGAATCAAGCGCTTCCGCGAAGCCATGAACTTCCTCACCTCTTACGTGCGCGACAACAAGTACGACCTGAAGTTCGCGCTGGAAGCCAAGCCCAACGAGCCGCGCGGCGACATCTTCTTGCCCACCACCGGGCACATGCTGGCGTTCATCTACACCCTCGATCATCCGGAGATGGTGGGCGTGAACCCCGAGGTGGCGCACGAGCAGATGCCGGGCCTGGACTTCTCGCACGGCGTGGGGCAGGCGCTGGAGGCGGGCAAGCTGTTTCACATCGATCTCAACGGCCAGAAGCCGGGCCGCTACGATCAGGATCTGCGCTTTGCCAGCGAGGACCAGAAGGGGGCGTTCTTCCTGGTCAAGTTGTTGGAGGACGCGCGCTGGGAGGGCATGCGCCACTTCGATAGCCACGCCTACCGCACCGAGGACGAGCAGGGCGTCTGGGATTTCGCGTATGCCAGCATGCGGTCGTACAACATCCTCAAGGAAAAGGTGGCCAAGTTTCACGCCGACCCGGAGATCCGGGAGATCCTGCGTTCGCTGGAGCAGCGGGGCACCACGCCCGTCGCCGGCGTCGGCCCCGGGGTGAAGTACGACCGGGCGCTGGCCACATCGCTGAAAGCCCACAGCTTCGACGTGGGCAAGCTGGCGGCGCGCGGCTACGATTACGAGCGGCTCGACCAGTTGACCACCGAAGTTTTGCTCGGCGTGCGATAGCGCGATGCCGGTGGCACGGCGGCAGTTCCTGGGCCTGGATATCGGGACCAGCAGCGTCAAGGCTTGTGTGGTCGACGACCGCGGGCGCACCGTCGCCCGCGCCAGCGAGGCCTTGCGCCTGCGCGCGCCGCGGCCGGGGTGGGCGGAACAGGATCCTGGCGACTGGTGGAAGGCGACGCTGCGGGTGCTGAAGCGCGTGACCGCTGGTCGACGGGCCGCCATCGAGGCGATCGGCCTGTCCGGGCAGATGCACACCTCGGTGTTCCTGGACCGGGCGGGGAAGGTGATCCGGCCGGCGCTCTTGTGGTGCGACGGTCGCACCACGGCACAATGCCAGCAGATCGCCGCCCGGGTGACGCCCCAGCAATTGCGCAGCTGGGTGTCCAATCCGCCGCTGGAGGGCTTCACCCTGCCGAAGATCCTTTGGCTGCGGGACACCGAGCCGGCGGCGTTCGCGCGGCTGGCGAAGGTGCTGCTGCCCAAGGACTACATCCGCCTGGGGCTCACCGGGACCATGGCGACGGAGCCGTCGGACGCTTCGGGAACCTTGCTGTTCGACGTCGCCCACGGGCGGTGGAGCGATGAGATGGCGCGCGCGCTGGACCTGCCCGGGGATTTGATGCCGCAGGTGGGCGGTTCCGCCGAGGTGCTGGGGCGCGTGACCGGGAAGGTCGCCAAGCTGGCCGGCCTCGCCGAGGGGACCCCGGTGGTGGGCGGCGGCGCCGACAACGCCTGTGGCGCCATCGGCGTGGGAGCTGTGGCGCCGGGCGCGGTGGTGGCGAGCTGGGGGACCTCTGGCACGGTGCTTTCACCGACCGAAAAGCCGGTGGTGGACCCCGGGATGCGCGCGCACACCTTCTGTCACGCGGTGCCCGGAACCTGGTACGTGATGGGTGTGATGCTGTCCGCCGGCGCGGCGTTCGCCTGGCACCAGCGGGAACTGGCGCCCGAGCTGGCGCGCAAGAAGGACGCCGCCGCCTTGCTGAACCGCGAGGCGGCGCGCATCCCGCCGGGCGCCGAGGGGCTCACCTTTCTCCCCTATCTGCAGGGCGAGCGCACCCCGCACCGCGACGCCGACGCGCGGGGCGCCTTCGTGGGGCTGTCGCTGGCGCATACGCGCGCGCACCTGACGCGCGCCGTGCTGGAGGCGATCTGTTTCGGCCTGCGTGATTGCCAGGAGATAATCGGCGCACTGGGCCTGCCCATCCCCGAGATCCTGTTCACGGGAGGAGGCGCGCAGGCTGCCTTCATTCGCCAGCTGGAGGCGGACATTTCGGGCAAGCGCGTGGTGCCCGTGGACCAGGCGGAAGGTCCAGCGTTCGGAGCGGCAATGCTGGGGGCGGTGGGCGTCGGCGCCTTCAAGGATCTGGGGGCCGCCACGGCGACCACCCTGCGCCGGGGCGCCGCCACGTTGCCGCGCGCCGCCGTCCACGCGGCTTACGCCGAGCCGTACGCCCGATTCCAGCGGTTATACGGCGCCCTGCGCGCCGCAAGACAGCCGGCGGGTTAGGGGGTGTCCCTAATTGAACTCCTACTGCGACCGCGAAATGCTTGCTGCAAACGACGTCTCGCCGCTCCGCTGCTCGACATACCACCAGTATGCCTCCGCTGCTCGCGGCTCCGGGCGTCGTTTTCGCTGCGCTTTCACGATCTCGCGACGGTGTTTAATTAGGGACACCCCCTAGTACCCCGAGACGAAGGTACATTCGTCGGCGATCGGCGTGCCCCTTGGCTTGTCCGCGCCCCGCATTCGAGGCAAGCTGCCACCGCCCGCCGAACCGCTCCGGAGCCCCATGGAACCCGCGAAACCGAAAGTCCCCGCCAGTCCCGCCGCCAGCGCTAGCGCCGGAAACTTCGTGCGCGAGCTGATCGCCGCCGACCGCGCCGCCAATGTGCACGGTGGTCGCGTCGCCACGCGGTTCCCCCCGGAACCAAACGGCTATCTGCACATCGGACACGCCAAGGCCATCTGCGTGGACTTCGGGTTGGCGCGTGAGTTCGGCGGCACCTGCAACCTCCGCTTTGACGACACCAATCCGACCACGGAAGACGTCGAATACGTGGAGGCCATCCAGGAAGACATCCGCTGGCTGGGGTTCGACTGGTCCAACCTGTTCTACGCCTCCGACTACTTCGAAAAGCTGTACGGGCTGGCGGTGACGCTGATCAGGAAGGGCAAAGCCTACGTCGACAGCCTGAATGAAGAAGAGATTCGCGAATACCGCGGCGATTTCTACAAGAAGGGGAAGCCCAGCCCCTATCGCAGCCGGTCGGTGGAGGAAAACCTGGATCTGTTCGCGCGCATGCGCGCCGGGGAATTTCCCGAGGGCAAGCACGTGCTCCGCGCCATCATCGATCTTGAGACCCAGAACATGAACATGCGTGACCCGGTGCTGTACCGGGTCCGCTATGCCCCCCACCACCGCACCGGGACCAAGTGGTGCATCTATCCGATGTACGACTTCGCGCATCCCCTGTCCGACGCCGTTGAAGAGATCACGCATTCCGTGTGCACGCTGGAGTTTGAATCACACCGCCCGCTCTACGACTGGTGCATCCGCGAGGCCGAGCTGTTCCCCTCGCGGCAGATCGAGTTCGCGCGCCTGAATCTCACCTACACCGTCATGTCCAAACGGAAGTTGGCTGAGCTGGTGCAAAAGGGGATGGTGGAGGGCTGGGACGATCCGCGCATGCCCACTCTGGCGGGACTACGACGGCGCGGCTACACGCCCGAGGCCATCCGGGCGTTCTGTGAGCGGATAGGCGTGGCCAAGACCGACAGCATGGTGGACGTGGGGTTGCTGGAGCACGGGCTGCGCGAGGATCTCAACCGCCGGTCGCCGCGGGTGATGGCGGTGTTGCGTCCCCTGAAGGTGGTGATCGAAAACTTCCCCGTCGGCGAGGTGCGCGAGCTGGACGGGCCCTTGAATCCCGAGGACGCCAGCCAGGGCTCGCGCAAGGTGCCGTTGAGCCGCGAGCTCTACATCGAACGCGACGATTTTCGCGAGGACCCCCCCAAGGATTGGTTCCGGTTGGCCCCCGGTCGCGAGGTGCGGCTGCGTTACGCCTGCCTCATCACTTGCACCGGCGTGATCAAGGACGAAAAGGGCGAGGTGGTGGAGCTGCGCTGCACCTGGGACCCGCAGTCCTGGGGCGGGAGCGCCCCTGACGGGAGGGTGGTGCGCGGGACCTTGCACTGGGTGTCGGCGGCGCACGCGGTGCCGCTGGAGGTGCGGCTGTACGATCGCCTGTTCTCGGTTGAGAACCCGGGGGCGACCGAGGGGCGCAGCTTCCTGGACGAGATCAATCCCCAGTCGGTGCTGCACCTGACCGACTGCCTGGGCGAGCCGTACCTGCGCAGCGCCGGCAGCGCCGGCAGGGCCGGATTGCAGCCGGGCGCGCGCTTTCAGTTCGAGCGGCTGGGCTACTTCTGCCTGGACGCGGCCAGCGCCCCAGACAAGCAGCTCTGGAACCGCACCGTCACCCTCAAGGACAGCTGGGCCAAGCTGGAGGCGAAGTCGAAATCGCCGTCGAGCGCGAAGGCGCCTCGGTTACCTTCGCCGTCATCATCGGCGGCGTCCCAGGCGGAGAAGCCGTCCCCCAAGTCGTCGACCAAATCATCGGACAAGGCGCCGGCGGATGCCAGGCGCACCGCGCCGGCCGCCGCCACGCCGGTGGGAGCGCCCGCCGAGATCGGCATAGAGGACCTGGCGCGCGTCGACCTGCGGGTGGGTGTGGTGCGCGAGGCGGCGCATGTTCCCGAGGCGCAGAAGCTGATTCGCCTGATGGTGGATCTGGGGGAGGGCCGGCTGCGCCAGATCTTCACGGGTCTGCGCGCCTACTATCCGGACCCCGCTGCTCTGGTCGGCCAAAGGGTGATCGTGGTGGCAAACCTGAAGCCGCGGCAGATGAAGTTCGGTCTCTCGGAGGGGATGATTCTGGCGGCGGGAGGGGGCGAGCGGCCCCATCGCATCGCCACCTTTGCAGATGCCGCCGACGCCCCCCAACCCGGCGACAAAATCGCCTGATGCGCCTGATGGCCTCGCCTCGGATGTTTTCGCCGGCGGCGGCGCCCCGCCAGGTGTCCCCATTGTTCCCGGTGTCTCAGGAGTCTCGATGACCAGCTCTGTCGTGAGGACGCGCTTCGCCCCCAGCCCCACGGGGTTCTTGCACATCGGCGGCGTCCGCACCGCGTTGTTCAACTGGCTGTTCGCCCGACACAGCGGCGGCCGCTACGTGCTGCGGATCGACGACACCGACCAGCAACGGAACGTCGAGGCCGCCCTGGCGCCCATCCTCCACGGCTTCCGGTGGCTGGGACTGGAGTGGGACGAGGGCCCCGAGGTGGGGGGACCCTTCGCCCCCTATTTTCAGTCCCAGCGTACGGCCCGCTACCAGGCCGCGGTGGATCGCCTGGTGGCCAGCGGCGACGCCTACTACGACTACGCCACCACCGAGGAGATGGAAGCGGAGCGCAAGCAGGCTGAAGCCACCAAGGCGCAGTTCCAGTACAGCCGGCGCTTTCTGGCCGCCAGCGCCGCTGACCGCGCTCGCTTCGAAGGCGAGGGCCGCAAATGGGTGGTGCGGTTGAAGATGCCGCGCCAGGGAAAGCTGGTGCTGCCCGATCTCGTCCGCGGCGACGTGGAGTTCGATTGGGGCCGCGAGGCCGACGTGGTGGTGCAGCGGTCCGACGGCTCGTTCATCTACCACCTGGCCAACGTCGTCGACGATTACGATTTCGGTATCACCCACGTGATTCGCGCCGAGGAGCACCTGTCGAACACTCCGCGCCAGGTGTTCATCGTGCAGGCGCTCGGTTATCCGTTGCCTGCCTACGCCCATCTGCCCTATGTCGCCGAGCCGGGGTCGAAGCGCAAGCTGTCCAAGCGCAAGCTGGAGGCGTACCTGAAGAACCCGGACTTCGCCCAGGTGCACCAGCACGGCACGGCGATCGCCGCGGCCCTCGGCTTGACCACCACTGCCGAGACCTTCAATCCCGTCACCGTCGACTTCTACGAGCAGGTCGGCTATCTGCCGCACGCCGTGGTCAACTACCTGGTGCTGCTGGGGTGGTCGCTGGATGACAAGACCGAGTTTTTGAGCCGCGAACAGATGGTGGAGAATTTTTCGCTGGCCCGGGTCAACCCCGCCCCGGCCAGCTTCGACGCCATCAAGCTGGGCGCCTTTCAGCTTCACTACATGCAAGCCCTGCCGCCGGCTGAAAAGCTGGCGGGCGTTCTCCCTTTCCTGGAGAAGGTGGGCTGGGCGCGGGCACCGCTTTCGCCCGAACTCACGGCGAAGGTGGCGCGCATCATCCAGGCCCTGGGCGATCGCTTGAAGGTGTTCGGGGACATCGTCCTGCAGGCGTCGTTCTTCTTTGGCGACGAGGTGACCTTCGACGAGAAGGCCTTCACCAAACGCGTGCGCGCCGCGGGCGCCGTCGAACGCCTGATCGCCTACCGCGACTGGCTGGCCGAACAGAAGGCGTTCACCGCTGAAACCTTGCAGGCGGAAACCCACGAATTCTTGACCGCGCGCGGCTGGGCGATGGGGGACATCGTGCACGCCGTGCGGGTGGCCGTGACGGGGACGGCCATCGGACCGGGGCTGTTCGACAGCCTGGAGATCATCGGCAAGGATCTGTGTGTGCGTCGCATCGATCGCGCGCTGCGCAAGGCCGCGGAGCCCCCGGCAATGAC
>JBDSME010000076.1:0-6583 GCA_039916065.1 Polyangia bacterium | reverse complement strand
TGCCGGGAGCTGCCATTCGATGGTGAGCTCACTCCTGGACCAACGTACCTGCACGCCGGGCGTGGAGGGGTCTTGCTGCTTTTCGGTCAACGCGGCAATCCGCCGGGAGATCCGTTCACGCGCGGTCTCGTCCACCGGGCGCGCCAGCAGCCTGCGGTAGATCGCCAGGGCTTCGGCGGAATGCCCCTGGCGCAGCTGCAGCTCGGCCATGGTTTCGGTTTCGAAGGGGTTCGCGGTCACGGTACCAGCTCGCGGGTCCTGGCCACGTCGGCGCGAATCTGCGTCACCAGCGCTTCGACGCTATCGAAGCGATGCTCATCGCGCAGCCGCTGCACCAGCTCCACGCGCATCCGCCGCCCGTAGAGATCCCCCTCGAAATCCAGGAGGTGGGCCTCGATGGTGATGCCGCCGTCGGCGACGAAGGTGGGGTTGGCCCCGATGCTCAAGGCACAAGCCCACGACTGACCGGCGACCTCCTCTGGCAGCCCGGAAGGGGGAATGGAAACTTCCACCGCCAGCGGCAGGACGCGCGCGCGTGCCGCGTAAATTCCGGCCTTCGGGATCAGCTCCGCGTCGGGGACGAGGTTGGCTGTCGGGAAGCCGATCCCCCGGCCGCGCCCGGCGCCCCGCGTGACCAGCCCCGTCAGCTCGAAGGGCCGTCCCAGCAGCACCTCGGCCCCCTCGACCCGCCCTTCCAGGACGAACTCACGAACCTTGGTGGACGAGCAGGTGAGCCCATGAACGGCGATCCGGCGCACCACGGACACGCCAAAACCGACGCGCGCGCCCAGCGCCTCAAGCATGGTGGTGTCTCCCTTTCGCCCCTTGCCGAAGCTGAAGTCGTATCCCACGACCACGTTTGAAGCGCGGAGATCGCCTCGCAGCACGTCCGTTGCGAAAGCCTCTGCCTCGACCGCGGCGAACTCTCTCGTAAAAGGTTCGACCACCACGATGTCAGCCCCCGCCTCGCCGAGCAGCTCGGCGCGGCGTTCCAGCGACACGATCAACGGCGGTGCCAGCGCCGGCGCCAGCAGCCGCGCCGGGTGCGGATCGAACGTCAGCACCACCACGTCGCCTCCGTTGGCATCGGCCAGGCGGCGCGCGGTAGCCACCAGCGTCTGGTGGCCACGGTGAACACCATCAAAGTTGCCGATGGCCACCGCGGCGCGCGCGGGCGGTCGGCCCAGCGCGGCCGTCACATTCTTGCGTCCTCGAACCACCAGCACGTCGGCAGTTTACACACGGCGGGTCCCGCCGAAGCGGCGGTTTCTCGACAGGCCAACCAATCGGAGTACCAAATACCCCGATGGCGTCTCCCCGAAAGCCCCCTCGAGACCGAGGGTTGAGAGGGCGGCAGACGGGGCCTGAAGGTAGGCCTGAAGGTGCCCGTGTGGAGCCTACCCGTATACGGGGACAAGCTCCTGGCAAGGCGGGAGCGGGGGAGACTGGTACCTTTTCGGTCTGCCCGGCGGCCATCTCATCGGGTGTCTCGGCCGCGCGCCGGCCTCCGTTCTCATGGAACGTCACGGCGAACGTCACGGCGGCTCTGGCTTCGTTGGTGGTGCTGGCGGTCGTCACACCTCTGGGGCTGGCATCGGGAGAGGCGGTCGATCAAGTGGCACAGGCCTTTGGCAGCCGCCGAGCTCTGGGGGGGGCCACACCGCTGGCGGACACGCTGAGCCGGCTGATCGCGCTGGTGCCGCTCGGCGAGGCGGGGATACGGCCGCACCTGCTGGCGGCCCTGCTGGGCGCCGGAGCGGTGGCCCTGTTGCTGGCGGGCTCCAGGACGGTGGCGCACGCCGGCGGCTGCAACGGGGCGGGCCCGGCCCTGGTGGGAGTGACTCTGCTGACCGTGTCACGGCCCTTCCTGGACAGCGCCAGCGTGCGCGCGCCCGCTGCCCTTGATCTGTGCTTGCTCGGCGCCGGCGTTCTGCTGCTGGAGACACTGCGCCGCGCCCCCGCGCGTTCGGCCGCCGGCATGGGGCTGGCGTTCCTGTGCGGGCTGGCGGCGGGTGCTGGCTGGCCGGTGCGCGTCGGGCTGTGGCCCCTGGCGCTGTGGCTAACTATCTTGGCCTTGCGGCGCGGCGAGCGGTGGCCCTTGCTTGGTCCCACCCTGTTCGTGGCGGGCGCCGCCATCACCCTGGCGGCCGTCGCCGGGGCGCCCCTCCCGGATCCAGCATCTCCCGTTGTCTCCGGCGCGACGCATTCCGCCGGCAGCATCCTTCACGACATCTTGATGCCGTCCCTGGCGATCCCGTTCGGTTCCCCCGCGGCGCGCGAGGTCGTGGCCTGGGTCATCGACGACGCGGGTGTGCTGGGTCTGCTGGCCGGACTGCTGGGCAGCCTGCTGATGGTGATGCGCGCACCGCTTCAGGCGGTGACGTTGTTGTTGCCCTGGGCAACGGCGGTAGCGGCAGCCCTGGCCGCGGGAAATATCTTGCTGGCCCGCCTGTTCATCGCCGGCAGCCTGGTGGCGCCGGTGACCATGGCGGTGTCGCTGTTCGCCGAATCGTTTGGTCGTGCGCGCGCCGCTGTGGTCCTGGTGCTCCTGGTCGTCGTGGTGGTGCCGCCGGCGATGGTCGGTGTGGGGGCCGCGCTGCGACAGCCCGCGCGTCGCAACCCGGCGGCCGTTGCACGGCACCTGGACCTGGCCTTCGAAACGGGCGCCCTGGGAGCCGCGCCGGTGCTGGAGTCGCAGCCGTCGGCGCAACTTGCGGAACAGGAGACGTTGCGCTGGTGGCGCTACGGGACCGCCATCGGTCTACAACCCGCGCACGCGACCGGGATTCCGGCCCAGGAGGGGCGCCAACCCTCTCACGACACCTCCGGCGCTCGTTCCGACGCGATCGGGCACCCGCCGCCCCCGCCGGCGCCGGTCCACGGGCCGTTCACCCAGGCGCGACCTATACTTGCGCCAAGGTGAACGTGTGATGCCTACGACGCCGGGCCGCTCGGTGATTCTGTACGACGGGCTGTGCGGTCTGTGCGATCGCTACGTGCAGTTCGTCCTTCGTCGTGACCACAGACATTTCTTTCGCTTCGGGGCGCTCCAGGGCGCCTACGGCAGGCGGGCTCTGGCGCGTCAGGGCATCGACCGTGGCGAGAACGGTCCGAATACGATGGTGTTGCTGGAGAAGGCGGACGGCCCCGGCGAGCGTGTTCGCTTTCGCTCGGACGCCGTTCTGGCGGTGATCACGGGACTTGGTGGGCCGTGGCGCCTCGCGGGAATTCTTCGGCTGGTGCCGCGGCCGGTACGCGATGTCGTCTATGACTGGGTGGCGCGTGTTCGTTATCGAATCTTTGGCAAGCTCGACGCGTGCGCGATACCCGCTGCCGGCGAGATGGCGGACCGGTTTCTTCCCTGATGCCGGCAATCGGCGTTCACGCGCAGTGCAACACCTTCTTGCGTCATCTCCTGGGGCCGCCGTCGCTGCCGCCGTGAAGCATCGACTCCACGGCCTGCAGCAGCGTCTCTAGCTCGAACGGTTTTTCCAGGATGCGATTGTGCGTGACGCCCAGATGGGCCCGGCGCTTGGGAGGTACGCCGGTCATCAGCGTCAGGGGCACTCCAGAAAAGATGGCGTCGATCTCACTGGGGAGGGACGCTGGATCCTTGGCGCCCTCCACCACGAGATCACTGATGATGGCGGCGGGAACCAGGCCTGCCGCCGCCTGATCGCGCGCGGCATTCACGTTGGGCAACAGCATCGGCGCGTATCCCGCTTCGCGCAGGACCTCGGAAACCAACCCACCAATGTGGGCATCGTCTTCAATGATGAGAATCAGCGGGGCGGGCATTGACTTCGAGGTGCTGGACGCGAAGAATAGCGGCCCGAGTTGAAGACGCGTGTAGTTTTTTTTCGGTGGCTCTCTCGGCAATGTCCTCGGCAAGACCGTCGACGATGTAAGGGAGCGAATCGCTCGCTTGGTTCGCAGTCCGTGTCGGCCTGCACTCGCGACCGGAGGCGTTCATGACCGCTCCTTTTCGCGCTTCCAAGCAGCAGACGAAGTTCATTTTCGTGACCGGTGGCGTGGTCTCATCGCTGGGTAAGGGTCTAGCCTCCGCGTCGATCGCCAGTCTGCTGGAAGGCCGGGGACTCAAGGTCACCATCCAGAAACTGGATCCGTACCTCAACGTGGATCCTGGCACCATGAACCCCACCCAGCATGGGGAGGTGTTCGTGACGGACGATGGGGCCGAGACCGATCTCGACCTCGGACACTACGAGCGGTTCATCTCGCAGCGCATGACGAAGGCCAACAACGCCACGTCCGGGCAGATCTACCTCAGCGTCATCCAGAAGGAGCGGCGCGGCGAATACCTGGGCGGCACTGTTCAGGTCATTCCGCATGTCACCGACGAGATCAAGCAGCGCATCCTGGCCTGCGCCAAGGGCGAGGACATCCTGATCGTGGAGGTGGGCGGTACGGTGGGTGACATCGAGTCGTTGCCGTTCCTGGAGGCCATTCGCCAGCTCCGGATGGAGGTCGGCTATCAGAACTCGTTGTCTGTTCACGTGACGCTGGTCCCGTATATCGGCGCCGCCGGCGAGCTGAAGACCAAGCCCACCCAACACTCGGTGATGAAAATGCGAGAGATCGGCATCCAGCCCGAGATCCTGCTGTGCCGGTCGGAACGGCCGCTGGAGGTGGCGCTGCGCAAGAAGATCGCGTTGTTCACCAACGTGGCCCCCGATGCCGTCTTTTCGGCCGAGGACGTGAGCTGCATCTACGAGGTTCCCATTCGTTTTCACCAGCAGGGCGTTGACGACAAGATCGCCGAGTTGCTGAACATCTGGTCGCGCGCCCCCGAGCTGACGGGATGGGAGAACGTCGTTCATCGCCTGAAGAGCCCTCAGGCCGAGGTGGAGATTGGCCTGGTCGGCAAGTACGTCGACCTGACCGAATCGTACAAGAGCTTGAACGAGGCGTTGATCCACGGCGGCATCGGCAACGATTGTCGCGTCAATCTCAAGCACCTCGATTCGGAGGAGATTGAGAAGCGGGGCGCTGCCGCCGTGCTGGAGGGAGTGGACGCCATCCTGGTGGCGCCCGGATTCGGCAGCCGAGGCATCGAAGGAAAGATCGAGGCGGTGAAGCACGCCCGTGAACACCAGATCCCTTTCTTCGGGATCTGCCTGGGCATGCAGGTTGCGGTGATCGAGTTCGCCCGCAACGTCGCCGGTCTGAAAGGCGCGAACTCCACCGAGTTCGAGCCTCAGGCCGCCTATCCGGTGGTTGATTTCTTGCCTGATCAGCGGACCATCACCGAGAAGGGCGCCACCATGCGCCTGGGCTCCTATCCCTGCGTGCTTTCCCCGGGGACCGCCGCGGCAGCCGCGTATGGCACCCGTGAGATCAACGAGCGTCACCGGCACCGTTACGAGGTGAACAACGAGTACCGCGACCTGCTGGTGGCCAAGGGGATGACGGTCTCGGGAACCTCACCCGATCGACAGCTCGTCGAGATGATCGAGCTGACCAACCATCCGTACTTCGTGGGCTGTCAGTTCCACCCCGAATTCAAGTCGCGTCCCCAGACGCCGCATCCGCTCTTTCAGGCGTTCATCGGCGCCGCCCTGCGCGCCCGCCTCGCCCGAACCCCCGCGCGCACCCCCACCACCCGACCCGCCGCCGCCCCAGCCTGAACGCTGTGGTGCTCGATCTACCGCATTAAGTCGCTGGCTTCCGGGGCCGGGGTATCCCTTTTGGGGACCGCTCCTGGAATGGCCCGCGGACGGGCCATCGTCGCTGGTAGTCGGCCTGGCATCCTGCCCCGCAGACGGGGCAGGAGCGGCCTCCTCCCTCCCCAAAAGGGATACCCCGACCCCTCGCGCCAGCTTCCCACCCTCGATCGCACGCGAGTTGGTGACTGCCGGTCCGTTGCGTGTCAGTTCGAACCGCCACTCGTGATTGTTCGAAGGGATGGAGCGGGCGCAGGGGGGCGGCTGGGTCCAGTTGGGGGACGGAGGAGGCTGCTCCTCGCCGTCTTCGGCGAGGATGCCAAGCCGACTACGAGCGACGATGCCCGTCTGCGGGCATTACAGGAGCGGTCCCCCAAATGGGCCCAGCCGCCCCCCGAAAGCCAGCGACCTTGATCGCCTACCGAGCATGTGCTCCGCGCGACTCGGTGGTGACAGAGTCGGTGGACGGATCTAAATGAGAAGAAGACTACATGTCTGCAAGTGGCGTACCATGGAGAGTGGTTCAGGCTTTACCGTCTTGCGGGCGAGTGTTACTAAAAGATAGCTCGATATTGGTCGGTGACCGACGAGCCCCCACGCCATGTCCATGGAAATAAAACAGCACCTCAAGCTCTCCCAGCAGCTGGTGATGACCCCCCAGTTGCAGCAAGCAATCAAGCTGTTGCAGCTCTCGCGAATGGAGCTGGTTGACGTCGTCCGCGAGGAAATGCTGGAAAACCCGATATTGGAGGACGGGGGCGAAAACGCTGCCGATCCGTCCAAGGCGGCGGACGCAAAGACGGTGGAATCGGCCAGCGACGCAGAAAGGGCGGGGGAGACCGAATTGCCCATCCCCGAGGCGGCGGTGGAGGGGCAGGGAACGCAGGAAGTGAAGGCCG
>JBDSME010000075.1:0-7406 GCA_039916065.1 Polyangia bacterium | reverse complement strand
GCGTCGGCAACCTGCGCGGCGATGGCCAGGGCGCGGGTCTGGGAAAGGATGATCTCTCGCTTCAGGCGGTCGGCCAGCGATTCACCCTGGAGGTACTCCATGATGAAGTAGAAGTCGCCCGCGGGGGTGTTTCCGAAATCACCGATGTCGACGATGTGCTCGTGGCCGATCTGGTTGACCGCCTTGGCCTCCATCACGAACCGTGACACCACCTCCGGATTGCGCGCCAGCTCCGGGTGAATCGCCTTCATGGCGACCTTCTTGCCGATGACGGGGTGCTCGCCCAGATAAACCACCCCCATGCCGCCCTCACCCAGCTTGGCCGTCAGCTTGTAATTGCCGATTACCTGACCGACGTCGATCATGTGGGGAGCGCTCATGTGGGAAGCGCTAGTCGGCGTGACGGCCAATGTCATAATCCAGGCAGCAGGTCATCTGCGTGTCGATTTTACGCGTGAGCGCGTCGCGCGGGGGATTTGTACGAGACATTCCAAACGTGGCCGAACAGAATCCTGCCTGCCGTGGGAGCGATAGCCTGTAAGCAAGTGTAGGAATACTAGTCTGGTGTCGTCCATGGCGCACCAGAAAAGAATTCGGTTGATAAAATACAGATTAACCGAACAATATCGAGCGTCTGCGGGAGAGGATGTCGGTGATCATGGCATCGATCGTCCCCCTGACCACCTCGGCGGTGTCACTGATGATCTGAGGTCCTTCCAAATCCGGCTCATTATTCGCACAAGGAACCGTTATTTTCTCGCCTATTTGAATCGTCCATTTGGTCGGCACGGGAAGCAGACCGAAGGGACCGAGCAGAGGAAACGTCGGGGTGATGGGGATGTACGGCAGGCCCAGCGGCTGCGCCAGCGTCGTCACCTTCGCGAGAACTGGATGAATCTCTTCGGCGCCCACAATGGCGATGGGAATGATGGGGACGCCCGCCTCGCGCGCCAGCCGAGCGAACCCGCCGCGCCCGAAGCGCTCTAGCCGGTAGCGCTCGCGGTAGAGCTTGCCCACGCCGCGCAGGCCCTCGGGAAAAACGCAGACCAGCTCTCCGGCGTTCAGCAGCTCGCGCGCAAACCCGGCAGCCGCGCGCACGCCACCAATGCGGGCCATCACCTGGGACATCCAGGGCGACCGAAAGGCGAAGTTGGCCACCAGAGGGCGTGGGCGCCGGTGGGCCGGATGCTCGCGGAAGATGCCATGCATCAGCATCGCGCCGTCGTAGGGAACCCCACCGGAATGGTTCGCCACCAGCAACGCCGCCCCGGTGCGCGGGATGTTCTCGATGCCCAGCAAGGTCACGCGGAAGTACTTTCGATACAGGAAGTCCAGCAGAGGCGAGAGATCCTCCAGAAAGTGGGGATCGTGGCCGTGGTCCGGCGCCCGCTCCAGGGACCGGGCGGCGTCGGGCGCATAGCCAGCGCGCATGGCCGAGTACAGCGTCGTGAGCGCCGAGCGGAGGGTGGGCGGAGCGGAGTCGTTCACGCCGGTCGCCCACCGCGAAAGCCCAGCCGCCCCAGCGCCGCCAGGAAGTCGGCGGGCGGCTCGGCCACGAAATCAAGACGTTCGCCGCTGACCGGATGATCGAAGCCGAGCGTCGTGGCATGCAACATCAGTCGTTCCGAGGGCAAGGCCCTGCCGCCGCTGGTCAGCAGGTCACGGTTATAGACCGCGTCGCCCACCACCGGGTGGCCCGACTCGGACAGGTGGATGCGGATCTGGTGGGTGCGCCCGGTCTCCAATCTCACGCGACAATAGGTCGCTGCGGACAGCCGTTCCAGCACCTCGACGTGGGTCACCGCGTGCTGAGCCTTCTCTTGGCGGGGGTCGCGGGTCGAACCACGCAGGCCGTCGCCGCGATCCGGCACCAGGCGTGATTCGATCCGGCCACCGGTCGCGGCCCCGTGGACCACGGTCAGGTAGGCACGGGTCGCCAGATGCCGCTGAAAGATCTGATGCAGACCGTGCTCACCCGCCTTGGTCTTGGCGAAGCAGAGCAACCCGGAGGTCTCCTTGTCCAGGCGATGGACCGTGTAGAGCGGGGTGGCGGTGGCCTGTCGCTTGCGAGCCCGCCAGTGGGCGCGGATCAGATCCAGGGCCGTGCCGGTCTCGCGGCGTTCGTACGGGACGCTGGATACGCCTGCCGGCTTCTCGATGACGATCAGGTGGGCGTCCTCGAACACCACGCGGAAGCCGACCACCTCCGCCACGGGGCGCGGCGCCGCCATGTCGATGGTGACAGCGGCGTCGGGGGAGACGCGGGCGGCGGGGTCCAGCGTTAGAGCGCCGCCCAAGCGAACCTTGCCGGTCTGGCAGAGCCGGCGCACGGCGTTCCAGCTCTGTTCGGGAAAACGGGCGCGCAGGGCTGCCGCCAGGGTGATCCCGGCCGGGCCGCCATCGGCAGGGGATCTGGCCACGGCGCCGCCGCGTCGAGCGCGCTCAGCCACGGACCAGTTCGTAGACGCGCTCCAGCGCGGCGTCCAGGCGGTCCGGCTGTGAGCCACCGCCTTGTGCCATGTCGGCGCGTCCGCCGCCCTTGCCGCCCAGATCCTTGGCCACGGCGCCGACGATGGTGCCCGCGCTGTAGCGTCCCACCAGGTCGGGCGTGACCATGGCCACCAGCGCGATCTTGTCCCCTTCCACGCCGGCCAGCACCACCACCGCCGAACGGAGCTTGTCCTTGAGCTGATCCGCCACCTCGCGCAGCGCCTTGGGGTCGGCCACGTCCGCTCGCGTCGCCAGCACCTTCACGCCCTGGATGTCGCGCGCCTCGGCGGCGAGATCTCGCCCGCCGCCGGACGCCAGCTTGCGCTTCAGCTTCTCGATCTCCTTGTCGCGCTCACGCAACTCTGCTTGGAGCTTCTCGACCCTGCCCACCACCTCGAAAGGGCTGGCGCGCAACCGCTCACCCGCCGTGCTCAGCTCGGCCTCCAGGCGATGGACATATGCAAGCGCACCGGCACCGGTGACCGCCTCGATGCGCCGCACCCCCTGGGCGACCCCTGTCTCCTCGGTGATTTTGAGGAAGGCCACGTCGCCCGTGCGCGACACGTGCGTCCCGCCGCAGAACTCCTTGGAGTCACCCATGGTGACGACCCGGACGGTATCGCCATACTTCTCGCCGAAAAAGGCGATGGCACCGGCCTTCTTGGCGTCGGCGATGGCCAGCACCTGGGTCGCGGCCGCGACGTTGGCGCGGATGCGCGCGTTGACCAGATCCTCTACCCGCTGTCGCTCCTCCGTCGTGAGCGGCGCGAAGTGTGAGAAGTCGAACCGCAGCCTGTCGGGAGCCACCAGCGACCCTTTTTGCGCGACGTGATCACCAAGGACGTGCCGCAACGCCCAGTGCAGCAGATGGGTGCCCGAATGGTTCCGCCGGATGGCATCACGCCGAGCATCGTCCACGACCAGTTCCACCGCGTCACCGACGCGCACGGTTCCCTCGGTGACCTCGCCGGCGTGTACATACAGCGTCGACACCGGTCTTTTCACCTCAGTCACGCGGAGGGCGCCGCTTCCGCTGGCCACGCGGATCTGACCCGCGTCGCCGAGTTGGCCTCCCTGCTCGCCGTAGAACGGCGTTTCCCGAACCACCACCGCCACCCGACCCGATTCCGGGCCCACCGCCTGGACGGACTGGCCGCCCAGCAACAAGGCCGTGACCACTGATGAGGCGCGCGTGGTGTCATACCCGACGAAGGTGGTGGGACCGACCTTTTGCGCCAGTGTTTGATAGACCGCATCGACAGCCGACTCGCCCGAACCCTGGAAGTCCCCGCGCTGCCGCTGTTCGTTCATGGCCAGCTCGAACCCCGCCTCGTCCACGGCCCACCCGCGTCCCTCGGCGACCACCCGGGTGAGGTCCAGCGGAAATCCAAAGGTGTCATACAGCTTGAACGCCAGGGCGCCAGGGACCCGCTTGTCGTTGCCGGCCATCTCCTGATCCAGGATCTTGAGGCCGCGATCCAGCGTCTCCCGGAAACGCCGCTCTTCCTGATCGCTCACCTCCAGAATGACTCCGCGCCGCTCCACCAGCTCACCATAAACGCCGCCCATGGTGTCGATGACGTCGGCGGCCAGTCCTGCCAGGAAAGGTTCCCGGATCCCCAGCAACCAGCCGTGATACACGGCCCGCCGCATGATTCGCCGTAGCACATATTCCCGGCCCGTCTTCTCGGGGAAGACGCCGTCGGCGATCAGGAAGGCGGCGGCGCGGGCGTGATCGGCGATGGCGCGCAGCGAGACGGAATGTCCGACGTAATCCGTGGCCACGAACGGTTTTTGGGCGAGCGCGCTGGCCCGCGCGATCAGCGGTCGCAGCAGGTCCGTCTCGTAGTTCGACCGTACCCCTTGCAACACGGCGCACAGCCGCTCCAGGCCCATGCCGGTGTCCACCGACGGGCGGGGTAGGGGCCGTCGTTCCTGCCCGCGGACCTGCTCGAACTGCATGAACACCAGATTCCAGATCTCCACCCAGCGATCGCAGTCGCAGGCCGGCCCCTGACAGGCGCGTCCGGCGGTCACCTCGGCACAGGCGATGTCGTCGCCCTGATGATAGTGAATCTCGCTGCAGGGCCCGCAGGGGCCTGTGTCGCCCATCGCCCAGAAGTTGTCCTTGTCCCCCAGGCCAATCACCCGGTCTTCGCCCACGCCGGCGATCTTTTTCCAGAGCTGGCGGGCCTCATCGTCGGAGTGATGAACGGTGTAGACCAGACGCGACGGCTCGATGGCGTAAGTCTTGGTGAGCAGCTCGAAAGCGAAGGCGATGGCGTCGCTCTTGAAGTAGTCACCGAACGAAAAGTTGCCCAGCATCTCGAAGAAGGTGTGATGGCGTGCGGTGCGACCCACATTGTCCAGATCGTTGTGCTTGCCTCCGGCGCGAACGCACTTCTGGGAGGTGGTGGCGCGCGGCCGGGCGCGGCTAGCCTGGCCGGTGAAGACATCCTTGAACTGGACCATTCCCGCGTTGGTGAACAGCAGGGTGGGGTCATTCCCGGGGACCAGGGACGAGCTGGGCACCTCTTCGTGCCCGCGGGAGGCGAAGAAATCCAGGAACTGGCGGCGGACGGTCAGCGATGTTGACGACGGCATGGACGGTGCAAAGGGTAGCATCCCCCGCCGCCGCTCGTCCCAGCCACCCAAACGAAATCGAAAATCCGCTTCTCATCGGCGAAGCGTCTACTCCGACGAGCGCCAACTCAATCCGCCGACGGGAGGTCCAGCTTTGCTGGACCGGCATCGACGTCGAGCAACTCCGAGGGGGTCGGATCGCGTGAGTTCCAATCCAGATCGCGTGAGTGGAGGGCGGCTTTTCCGCCCGGAACTCTTCGCGGGAGGGTTTGGGAACCCTCCCAGGGTTCCCATCTAAGTTGTCCCCTTGCGGTCTTTTAGCGCTTGAAGCGGTCGATCGTGAAGCTCGGCTCGGCGTCTTGCTCGTCATCGCCCTGCAGGTCCATCTCCAGATCCGCCTCGGGCGGGGCGTCGCTGGTGGGGATCACGCTCTCGTCTCCGCGGCCGATACCGCGATAGCGCAGGGCGAAATCATCGGCGTTGGTGGCCTGGGACAGCGCCTCCTCGTAGGTGACCAGCTTGCGGCGAACCAGATCCATCAGGGACTGATCGAAGCTGATCATGCCGTAGGGATCGCGTCCGGTGGTGATGGCGTCGTGGATCTCTCGGGTGCGCTTCGGATCGCTGATCAGCTCCCGTACCCGGGCGGTGTTGATCAGCACCTCGACCGCCGGAATCATCCCCTTGCCGTCGGCGCGCGGCACCAGACGCTGCGACATCACCCCCTTCAGCACTCCGGCCAGCTGCAATCGCGCCTGATGTTGCTGGTGCGGGGGATAGACGGACACCACCCGGTTGACTGTCTCCACCGCGTCAAGGGTGTGCAACGTCGACAGCACCAGGTGGCCTGTCTCGGCGGCGGTGATGGCAATCTCGATGGTCTCCAGATCGCGCATCTCGCCGACCAGGATCACGTCAGGATCCTGGCGGAGGGCGGCCCGCAGCGCCTTGCCGAAGCTCAGGGTGTCGAAGCCAATCTCCCGCTGGTTGATGACGCTGCGCTTGTCCTTGAACGCGTACTCGATGGGGTCTTCGACCGTGACGATGTGACAGGCCCGCCTCGCGTTGATGGAATCAACCATGGCGGCGAGGGTGGTGGACTTTCCAGAGCCGGTGATACCGGTGACCAGCACCAGTCCGCGCTCGTTGTCCGCCAGATCCAGCACCGCCTTGGGCAGGTTCAGCTTCTCGAAGGGCGGCACTTCCGGAGGGATCAACCGCATCACCATCCCGACGTTGCCGCGCTGCTGGAACACGTTCACCCGGTACCGGACGCCGTCGGTGGTGGCGTAGGCCAGATCGACATCCCACGCGGTCTCGAAGATTTCGCGCTGTCGTTCGTTCATCATGTCGAGGGCGAACGTCTGCACCACGTCGCGGGACAGGGGGGGGACGTCACGCACGGTTCGCAGGTCACCCTTGATGCGGAATATGGGGGGAAGGCCCACCTTGAGATGGACGTCAGAGGCCCCGAGCTGTCGCGCGGCCTGCAGGACTCGGTCGAGGATCGAACTCATGATTGACGCCTCTCTTCATCGTATCACGGGGGCGGGCGCCCGGTCCCGCCGGCTTCTTGCGACCGGTCTGTTGCATCGCCGATGTGCGCGCCGATATGCGCCGATGTGATACTTTTCGGAGGTGACCACGCCGCCGCCCAAGCTCGAACCCAAGTTGGGGCTGAAATTAGCCGCAGGACAGGAGGTGCTGGTCGTCGACAAGGAAGAACAGGTCGCCCGCGGCCTGCAGACGCTGCTGGGGCACCTTGGTCTGGTGGTCACCGTGGCCACCGAACCGGTTCGGGCCCGTGATCTTCTCATCAACAAGTTCTTCGCCGTGGCGCTGTTCGACGTCGACACCCCCGCCACCGGCGAGGGGCTGGAATTGCTGAGGTTCGCCCGCGACAAGTCTCCCCTGACCACCGTGATCGTGATGACCGCACGCAAGGCCTTCGACATCGGCGTGGCGGGTTTTCGAGGAGGAGCGGCCGACGTGGTGGTGAAAGAGCCGTCCACGGTCCCCTACCTGAAGGATCGGGTGGTGACAGCCGCCGCCGAATTGATGGCCCTGTCCGATCGCAACACACTCCTGGAAGAGGTCTCCGAGATGCACGAGGAGTTCCTGCGCCGGATGCGCGATCTGTCGCGGCAGCGTCTGGACATGGAGGACCGCCTGCTTGGTCGCGAGGAGGCGGAGAGCGGCAGCGTCAGCGACATCTGCTCGGTGTTGCTGGTCAATGACGACCCGGACGCCGGGACGCAGCTGGCGGCGGTTTTCCCGGAGGACAAGGGCTGGCAGGTCACGCTGGCCCAGACCGGGGGAGAATCGCTGGATCT
>JBDSME010000074.1:0-4697 GCA_039916065.1 Polyangia bacterium | reverse complement strand
GCCCCGCCAGCATCTCGAACAGCAGGATTCCGATCGCGTAGATGTCGGTGCGCCCGTCGATATCGCCAGGAGCCCCCGCTTGCTCCGGAGACATGTAGCTTGGCGTGCCGATGGCGAGGCCCGATGTCATGGCGGGCCCATCACGCAACTTGGCCAGTCCGAAATCCAGGATGCGCACGTGGTCGGCCAGTCCCGCGGAGTCACCGAGGATCAGGTTCTCTGGCTTGAGATCTCGGTGGACGATGCCCTGGGCATGCGCGTGCGCCACCCCGGCCAGAAGCTGCCGCGCGATAGCCACCACGCGCGCCGGTGGCAAACGCCCCCGCTCCAGAAGCTGGCGCAGGGTCACGCCGGCAATGAAGTCCATCACGACGTAGGGGGACGACCCTTCGATGCCGAAGTCCATCACCGACACGCAATTTGGGTGGCTGAGCCGACTCATGGCGCGGGCCTCGGTCTCGAACCGCGATCGAAAGGCCTGCTGCGAGGCGATCCAGGGGTGCAAGAACTTCACCGCGACCGGACGGCCCAACTCGACGCGCTCGCCGCGATACACCACACCCATCGCCCCGGCGGCGACGCGCGCGAGAATACGGTAGCGCCCCTGCAGGACCTGGCCGATCCGCGGATCGGGCGGGGTCAATTCCACGACATCACGATAGCACACGCCGTGACGAGCCAGCGGCCGGAGCCCGACCGACATGTCGGCGGCCCCCAGGGCCTGGCCTCAGGTCTGCGACCTCACATGCCGCTGACGAACTTCCACCGATCGCCCTCTTTCTCCAGGACGAAGCGATGATAGTCATTCACGCGCCGATAGCGATCGCCGCTGCGCGCGGCCATCTCGAATGAACCGTTCAAGAAAACGTCCACATCGGCCTGTGGACCACGCAACCGGATGTCTCGCATCTCGATCTCGTACCAGATGGACTTCAGGCGCGTGAGCCGGGTCCGCAAGACCTGTCGCAGACCTTCGTAGCCGTAATCGTCATCGGAGCGCGGGGTGCCAGAATCCTCGCGGTATTTCTGCGACGCCATCACCAGTAGCCCTTCCACGTTCCGTTCCGCCAGACGAACGCGGTACTGGTCGATGGTATCCACGATCTTCTGAGTCTCATCCGTGCGCAGGATGCTCGTGCCCGGATAGAAGTTGGGGTGGGCGCAGGAAGCGCCGGCCGCCAGCAGCCCTGACAGGCAAAGCAATCCCAGCGGGCGCACCAGATTACATAGGCGGTTCAGCACGGCCAGGTGAATAGCACGATTCGTTCCAGCGGCGCCGGGGGCCACGCCAGCCACCAGGCCGGCGGATTTCCGCGCGGTCACCGTTCGCCAGCTGCCGCCATCTCCCGCAATCTGCCGGAAGATCGGCGGCAAGCTGACGGATAGGCGCATCGACGCCGACACCCCGTGCCACTTTGTCAACCGACACCGGAGCGTTTTGACGTGACCCTCACTCGGCGCGATAGTCGATCCGATGCCGTCCGAAGGAGAACACCCCCGGGCTTTCCCCAGGCTAGAGCTGAACGCGTACGTGGATTACACCGGGTCGGAGGTGCTGCTGTACCACAAGGTGCAGAACATCTCGCTCGGCGGGATCTGCATCCAGAGTGCGGCGGTGGAAGACGTGGGCACCATGGTCGATCTGGTGCTGAACTTCCCGGACCTGGAGGCAACCATCGGGGTGAAGGGCGAAGTGGTCTGGGCCAATCACGACGCGCCGATGGACATGGGGATCCGCTTCATCGACCTGGACGACGATCGCAAGGACACCCTTCGCCGTTATTTGACCCTGCTGAACGCCAAGTCGTCCCCGCGGTTCTAGTGCGGCTTCGCCGCCGCAAGGGGCCTGGGAAGGCCCCCTGCGAGACTGCGCCGCCGCAAGGGGCCTGGGAAGGCCCCCTGCGAGACCCCCTCGGAATTGCCTAACGGCGTAGCCGGTCCAGCAAAGCTGGACCTCCCTGTTCTCAATCGGCCTCGCGATCGCCGGAAACGGAAAGGCGACCGCAGCGCCGATCCAAGCAACGAGAGGCGCGTCTTTGCCGCGCCGGCCAGCGTCGGATTGCCGCAAGCGGGTGGGCCCGCGGGCGCGTTAGCCGGAGTGCCGCGACCCGGGCGGCGATAGCACATCATCGCCGGCGGCCAGGTGCTGGTGTACCCGTTCCAGCCGCTGCAAATAGCGGCGAAAATCCTTGCCCGGAGCCGCCCCGGCGCCGCGCTTCAAGTAGACGTCGGTGATGCGGGTTACGGCGAAGCGGCAGGCGACGAAGCGGAGCTCGTCGGCGAAGGCCGCGCACTCGGCCACGGTCAAGGGCCGCTCGCTCACATATCCCTCAAACAGCGCCCGCACCACGTCGGCGCGAAAGTCGTCGCGCCCAAAGCCCCAGGCCATCACCGTCACCGCCAGGTCATAGGCGAAAGCACCCCAGGATGCCTGTTCGAAGTCGAGCAGAGCCACCAATCGGTCCGCGCTGAACAGGACATTGTCGATGAACAAATCGCCGTGGATCAGGCCCGCCGGGAGGTCCGCCCGGCGGGCGCGCCGCAGGTCCGAAAGCTCCGGACGCAGCAGGGCCAGCGCGTCACCCACCAGAGGATCGCTGGCGGCGTCCCGGGCGATGGTCTCGACGCGCCGGTCAATCTCCGCGGGCTCGTACCGGCTGGGCCGGCGATCGGGAAAAGTCGCGCCCGCCTGGTGCATCAGCGCCAAGGCCCGCCCGGCCTGGCGGGCGTGGTCGGGCGACACTGCCGCACGCACCAAGGTCTGCCCGGGCAACCACGGAAACAGCGACACGATCTCGCCGCGCCAGCGCGCGTACGGTTCACCAGAGACGGCCTGACAGGGAACCGGCGTTTGTACCCCAAGTGCCGCCACGTGACTGACGATGGCGGCCTCGCGGGCCACGTCGTCGGGAGATTTCCCTTCGTTGACGCGCAAGAAGCGCAGTCCGGCGCGCGTCTCCACCCGCAGGTTGGTGTTGATGGTCCCCGCGGCGATGGGCTGGTGACCGGCGTACTGGTCTGACGACACCCCGAAGGCGCCCAGGATCTGGGTCACGTCAGCGGCATCGAGGGAACGAAACTGGGCCATGGCGCGACATCTTACTGAATCGCGACATGGCCCATCGGGTTCCTTTCGGACCCGGCTTCTTTCCTAGATCGTGCCTACATCGTGCCTACATCGTGCTGATCTGGTGGTCGCGCGTCTCGCGTATGAACAGCATCCCGATCACGAAGGTGATGGCCGCGACGATGACGGGATACCAGAGTCCCGCATAGACGTTGCCATTTGCCGCGACCAGGGCCGCCGCCGTCAACGGCAACATACCGCCGAACCAGCCGTTGCCGATGTGGTACGGCAGCGACATCGACGTGTAGCGGATGCGGGCCGGGAATAGCTCGACCAGGAACGCGGCGATCGGTCCGTAGACCATGGTCACGAAGATGACCTGGATGAACACGATCAGGATCAACATCGGGACGTTGACTTCCTCCGGCTTCGCCGACGTCGGGTAGTTGAGCGCCTTCAGCGTCGCCACCAGCTTGGGCTCGTCGGCGCCGACGATCTCGACGTCGTTGATCTTCGTGATCGCCTTGGCGCCAGGCGTGCCCTCGATGGTTTCGAACGACAGGCTTCGCTTCGACAGCAGATCCTTCACCTTGTCGCAATCCGAGTAGACGGTCTTCGGGTTCGGGAACAGGTGCATCTTGCAATCGGTGGCCGTGACCGTGACCTTCGTGGATGCCGCGAACGACTCCAGCGCGGGGTTCGCGTAGTGGGTCATGGCGCGGTACAGCGGGAAGTACGTGAGCGCCCCCAGCAGCATGCCGGCCATCATGATCTTCTTGCGGCCGATCTTGTCGGAGAGCCAGCCGAAGAACACGAACAGCCCGGTACCAAGCGCGAGTGCGACCGCCAGGATGAAGTACGCGGTCTGCCACTTGACCTTCAGCGTGCCGGTGAGGAAGAACAGCGCGTAAAACTGGCCCGTGTACCAGACGACGCCCTGACCGGCCGCCGCGCCGAACAGCGCGATCAACACGATTTTCAGGTTCTTCCAGTTCGTGAAGCTGTCCCGCAACGGCGCCTTGCTCCCCTTGCCCTGCGACTTCATCTCCAGGAAGACGGGCGACTCGTTCAGCTTCAACCGGATGTAGACCGAGACCACCAGCAGCACCAGCGAGATCAGGAACGGGACCCGCCATCCCCATTCCTTGAACGCCGCCTCGTCCATGTTCCCCCGGCAGGCGGCGATCACGACCAGCGAGACGAAGAAGCCCAGCGTCGCGGTCGTCTGGATCCAGCTGGTGTGCAACCCACGCTTGTTGTCAGGCGCGTGCTCGGCGACGTAAGTCGCGGCGCCACCGTACTCACCGCCCAGGGCCAGGCCCTGTGCCAGTCGCAGCAGCACCAGGATGGTCGGCGAGAGCATGCCGATCGACGAGTACGTCGGCAACAGCCCGACGGCCGCGGTCGCCAGGCCCATGACCATGATCGTCACGAGGAATGTGTACTTGCGTCCCACCAGATCGCCGATGCGACCAAACACCAGGGCGCCGAAGGGGCGCACCAGGAATCCGGCCGCATAGGTCGCGAAGCTGGCGAGCAGCGCCGCCGACGCGTTCCCTTTCGGGAAGAACAGCGTCGCGAAGAACGGCGCCAGCGTCGCGTAGATGTAGAAGTCGTACCACTCGAACAC
>JBDSME010000073.1:0-6621 GCA_039916065.1 Polyangia bacterium | reverse complement strand
ATGGCAGCCAGGCCCCAGGCGATGGCTTCGCCGAGGCCTCCGGCACCACCGGGGACGTAGGCCACCTTGCCCGCCAAAGAATTCAGGTTCGCGAAGGCCGACAAGGTGGAATCGACATCAAGCTTCGGGGTGATGGGCGTCGACATGAGCGGCCTAATCGAGAATCAAGCCGCCGTTGATGTCCAGGATCTCGCCGGTGATGAAACCGGAGAGCTCGGAGGCAAGAAACACCACGGTGTGCGCGACCTCCTCCGGCTCCGAGAAGCGGCCCACGGGGATGCCGCTCAGGGTCTTCTGTCGCTGCTCCTCCGTGAGCTGTTCGGTGACCATCTTGGTGCGCACGTATGCTGGCGCGACGCCGTTGGCGGTGACGCCGTAGGGCGCCAGCTCGCGGGCCAGGGAGAAGGTCAGCCCACCGAGGGCGCCCTTGGAGGTGGTGTAGGCGGTGCCCGCCGTCAATCCGCCGGTCTTCATCGCCACCGAACACATGTTGATGATCCGTCCCCAGCGTTGCTCGCGCATGGCCGGCACCAGCTCGCGGCAAAGGAAAAATGGGCCGTCCAGGTTGACGGCGTGAATGCGGCGCCATTCCTCGGGTGTGGTCTCCGCGATTTTGTTGTTGGAAAGGATGCCGGCGTTGTTCACCAGGATCTCCACCGCCCCCCACTTCTTGCGAACGGTGTCACAGGCGGCCTTCACCTGGTCGACGTCGCTGACGTCGAAAGGGACGGGCAGGGCGTTGGGACCCAGTTCCTTGGCCAAAGCCTCCAGCGCGGCCGCGTTGGTGTCGGCGAGGACCACCCGGTGTCCCTCCGCCACCAAGGCGCGCGCGATGGCGGCTCCCAGCGCACCGGCGGCGCCCGTCACGAAAGCGATTCGACTCTTGGTCTGGGTCTTGGTCTGGTTGGACATTGGTTCCTGGTACGAAAAAGTCTCTGTGGAATGTTCGATGGTGCAAAAACAGTGAAGACTCAGTAATCGGCCAAAGCGCCCAGGTAGTCGCGCACTCCCGGATGGCCGAGCAGACTCTGGTAGTCGGGCAGCTGCGCCACCTGACCCTTGTTCACGAACAAGAACCGCTCACAGTTGTCCCGCATGATGTCCACGTGAAACGGCTCGTTGGGGTGCACGCACAGAAACACCACCCGTCCGTTGCTTCGCAGGTGCCGAAAAAAGTTCAGCATGAAACCAATGTACCCGTCCTGGGTGCTGAACTGAGGCTCATCGAAGATGTGAACCAGCGGATAATCCGACGAGGCTTTCTCCAGCATGAAATTAGGTGCGCTCTTCTGAACGCGCCTGACCTGGTACGACTGGTGGTAGTGGATCACCATGCGATCGCGTTGCCGATACTTGACCCGGTGAACGTCCTGCCCGCCGCAGATCACCTTGCCGCCGGTGGGGATGTTGCTGCCCGAGAGAAGCTCGAACAGAGTGGTCTTGCCCGAACCATTCGGTCCCATCACGCCGACGATCTGGGGTTCCGCGACCGAGAAATCCGCACTGAGACCGAAGGTCTGGCGGCGCTTGAAGAGGCCACGGCTGTAGGTCTTCTTCAATCCCTGCACCTGCAATATCGGTGACGGTGACGGTGATGAGTTCAAACCCATGATGATCAGGTCCCCAGCAATCGGGTTCGAGTGACGTCGTCGGCCAGCAGGGCGGCTGCGCTGCCCTCGTGGACCACCCGACCTTGCTGGATGACGTAGACGCGGTCCGAGACGGCCAGCACACTGCGGATGTTCTGTTCAACCACCAGCACGCCGATGTTCTCGTTCTTGAGCCGGGTGATGGTCTTCATCACGTCTTGCACCAGCTTGGGCGCCAGCCCCTGAGAAGGTTCGTCCAGCAGCACCAGTCCGGGACCGCCCATCAAGGCCCGGCCGATGGCCACCATCTGCATTTCGCCGCCCGACAGATTCTCGCTCTCCCGGTCCAGCAGATACTCCACGGCGGGAAAGAGCTCGTACACCTGCTTCTCGGTCCAGCTGCGGAACGCGGTGCGCTTCTTGCCGAGGGCGAGGTTGGTCTTGACCTTCAGCGCCGGGAAAATGCGCCGATCGTCGGGAACCCAGGCAATGCCGGCACAGGCGATGTCGCTCGTCGCCGCGGCGGTGATGTCCTTGCCCCCGAATCTCACGGCGCCCCGACGGGCGGGTGTCAACCCCAGGATGGAACGCAACATCGTGGTCTTCCCCGCGCCATTGGGGCCGAGCAACGCCACCGCTTCGCCCTGACGTACCGTGATGGACGCGCCGAACAGAGCCTGCGTCTCGCCGTAGTAGGTGTCGACCTGCTGGACCTCAAGCATGGCTTTTCGACCCCAAGCTGGAACGACGGACCCAGGGGTCGGCGTGTAGCTGTTCGGGCGTTCCCTGTGCGATGACCTGCCCCCAGTGAATGACGGAGACCTGGTCGGCCAGCGAAAAAAGAAAATCCATGTCGTGCTCGATCATCACGATGGTGAAGTTGCGCTTGAGCTGCTTGATCAGCTCCAGCAGGCGCCGTCGCCCATCCGCCCCCATCCCCTGGGTGGGCTCGTCCAGGAAAAGAATGCGAGGCTCGGCCGCCAGCGCCACGGCGATCTCCAGCGACCGGCGCTCGCCATAGGGCAGGCTGGCGGAGCGCGTGTCGGCGCTGCCTTCCAGCCCCACCATCTCGATCACCGCCATCGCCTTGGCCACAGTGGACCGATCACCGGCCACGTCGCGCATCATGTTGAAGCCGGCGGAGCGAACCGGTGGCAGCGCCAGCAGCACGTTTTCCAGAGCGGTGAACTCGTCGAACAGGCTGATGATCTGGAACGACCGGGCAATTCCCTTGCGGGCGATCTGCCGCGGCGACATCCCGGTGATGTCTTCTCCGTCCAGCAGAACCTGTCCGCGGTCAGGTGGGAAGTGACCGGTCAGCACGTTGAAGCAGGTGGATTTTCCCGCGCCGTTCGGGCCCATGATGCCCGAGAGCTGTCCCCGCTCGAACTTCAGCGAGATGTCCTCCAGCACCACGCGGTCGCCAAACCGCTTGCTGAGGTTGCGCGCCTCAAACAGAGCCATTTTCAGCCTCGCGCGTGATGGGGGGAGGTATCGCCGCTGCCCGGCGAAATAGCCGATCCTTGTAACCCTGCCAGGCCCCCGCGATGCCCTCGGGCTTGAAGAGCACCACCAGCATGAAAAGCAACCCGTACCACAGCAGCCAGGTCTCCGTGAGGGCCCCCAGGAGATCGCGGGCCACGATGAACACCAGGGCGCCGATCAACGGTCCCCAGAAGCTCACGGTGCCTCCGCCAATCAGGGTGGCCATGACCACGAAGCCGGAGGCATGGACGCTCATCACGTTGGGGTAGGCGCTCTCCTGGGCGATGGCCAGCAATCCCCCCGACAGCCCGGCGAAGGCGCCAGACAGGGCGAACACCGCCCACTTGGTCAGCCAGACGTTGTAGCCGACGAAGCGGGCGCGGGTCTCGTTCATGCGGATGGCCTGCAGCGCCTTGCCGAACGGTGAATGCACCAACCGCCACAAGAACACCAGGCAGATGGCCAGCACCGCCACCACGAAGTAGTACACCGTGATGTTGCCCTGCAGGTTCAGGTGGGCGACGCCCAGACTCATGGTGGCGCGGTGAATGTTCAGCAAGCCGTCTTCCCCGCCGGTCAGGGAGTGCCATTTCATCGACACGAACCAGAAGACCTGACCGCAGGCGATGGTCATGAGCGCGAAGTAGATGCCGCGGCGGTGGGCGATGAAACAGGCCACCAGAGCGGCGGCCAGGCCGCCGGCCAGGGCTCCACAAAACAGAGCCACCAGCGGGTTCTGGGTGATGCTCTGGTGACAAAGGGCGTAAGCGTAAGCGCCCACGCCGAAGAAGGCGCCGTGACCAAAAGAGGGGAGGCCGGTGTAGCCGAGCAGCAGATTGAACCCGAGGGCATAGATCATCCAGATGACCACTTCGATTCCCAGATAGGGATATAGACCGACGGTCTCTGCCCACAGCGGGAAGCTGAGGAGCAGCGCCAGCGTGACGAGCATCGGCCTGGTCACCCAGCCGACGCCGCGCGCCCCCGCCAGGGCGCTCTTGGTGGTAACCGAATTGGTCAGTGCCACGTCAGGCCTCCAGCGCGCTCTTCTTGCCCAGCAATCCACGGGCGCGGAAGGTCAGAACAAAAATCAGCAACAGGTACATCGACATCATCGACCACTCGGCGGCGAAGCCTCCCGTGATACCAACGGTGATTCCCACCAACTGACCGGCGATTACAGCGCCCCAGAAACTTCCCACCCCACCGAGGACGATGATCAGGAAGGCCGGGATAACGGCATCCACGCCGACGTGCGGGCGCAGTCCCCAGATGGGCGTGAGAATGATCCCGGCGATGGCGGCCAGTGCGGCGCCGAAGGCGAACACGAAGACCCGCAACCGACTGATGTTGATGCCCAAAGCCCGCACCATCTCGCTGTCGTGGGCCCCCGCCTTCACCCGCGCGCCGTACGGCGTCCGCTCCAGGAACACCCAGACCAGCGCCATCAGGACGATGCCCAGGGCGGCAGCGAAGAAGCGGTAGCGCGAGTAGATGAGGTCCCCGACCACGAAGCCGCCGTTGACGCTGTCGGGGACCGGCAGGTTCTGTTCACCCGGCCCCCAGACGATCCGGATGGCTTCCTCCAGCACCAGTGCAGCCCCGAAGGTCAAGAGCAGGCCGTACTCCGCTTTTTTGCCGTAGGTGCGACGGACAGCGCGTTCCAGCCCCATGCCCAGGACGCCGACCAGCAGCGGCGCCAGCACCAGCGCCAGACCGTAGCGCAGCGCCAGGGGAAGCGCCAAGAACCCTTCGCCAGCGGCGCCCAGCCACCGCGGAGAGATGATCTCCATGGCCAGGTAGGCGCCGAGGGCGAACAGCGAGCCGTGCGCCAGGTTGATGACCTCCATGACACCAACGATCAGCATGAACCCGAGCGCCAGGAGGCCGAACAGCACGCCCAGCGCCACTCCGTTGACTACATGGGGAAGAAGGTTCATGCGCCAGGAAGTCCGCGGATCTCTACGGCAAAAATTACTACGGCTCGTACGCAGGCGTTGCTTCGTACGCTTCCAGCTTGCACTTCGCTTCCGAATCCTTGTCCTCGACCTCGCCGGGCGCGGTGTTGCTGACGATCTTGAATAGATCGTCGGGATTGGTGGAGTCGAGGTTGGCGCTGGCCAGATAGACGGTCTGCTGAAGCTGGTGATCCTTCGGGTTCATGTAGGCGTCGTGGTCCTGCATGCGGTCCTTGGCGGGGATCTTCCACTGTTCCAGTTCCTTGATGACCGCCACGTTGTTGGTGGTCTTCGCCTTCTCGACGGCCTCCAGCAAGGACCGGGTGGCCCAGTACCCGTTGTAAAAGACATTTCCTGGGGTCTTGATCTTGGAGTCGGCGTTCTCTTTCTGGTAGCGCGCCACGAATTCCTTGACACCGGGAAGGTCGAACCCGTGGTACCAGGTGGTCCCGAACACGCCGAACAGGTCGGTCCGAGGAAGGCCGTAGACGTCCGGCCAGTCCTGTTGATTGTTGATCCAGGCGTACTTGCTCCCCAGCTTCATCTGTCCGACCTGGGCGCGCATCGCCTTCAGATCATCGCCACCGACCGCCGCGGCGACGACGTCCGGTGAATACTGCTGGATCTTGAGCAGGGTGGCGCTGAAGTCGCGCGTCCCCTGGGGGACCAGGATCTCCCCGACGATGGTGCCGCCATTCTTGGTGACGAGCTTCCGCGTGCCGTTCGAGGTGTCGTGGCCCCAACCGTAGTCGTTGGTGATAAGCAGCCACTTTTTCCCAAACTTGCCGATGGCCCCCTTGACGGAGGCCTGCGCGAAGTTGTTGCCGTTGCCGTCCCACACGAACTTCACGCGGTGACAGTTCTCGCCAGACTCCGAAGGGGAGCTGGAGTTGGTGTTCAGATAGATGACGCCGTACTTCTGGGCGACCTGCGAGATGGCGTTGGCGACGCCGGAACTCATGGCGCCCACCAGGAACGCCACCTTGTCCTGCTTGATCAGGCGTTCCGCGACCCGCGACCCGGTCGCGGGGGTGGTCTCGGTGTCGAGGTGGACCCATTTGATGGGACGCCCCAGCACGCCGCCTTTGGCGTTGAATTCCGCGATCGCCATCAAAACCCCACGGCGATCAGAGTCGCCGCTGGCGGCATACTGTCCGCTGGCATCGGCGGTGATCCCGATGACGATGGGTGGCTTGGCGCCGTCGCCGCCCGAAGAGGACTTCTTGCACGAGGCGCCGGCCAGGAGGGCGATGGATAGGACTACCGCCCCCGTGAACTGCATACCGCGCGTTACCTGGTGGTTGTTCATAAGATCCCTCACTTTTTGAGCTCGACGCCGTTGGCCTTGCACTGTGCCGCTACCATATCTCCCACCAGTCCGTCGGCGAAACCGGTGTTCACTGCCTGAACCAGCGAGTTGAGAACGGCGGGACCCATGTTCGCCGACAGGGGGATCTCGGAAGTCATCCGGTTGTAGTAGCGCAGGTCCTTGGCGGCGTTCGCCAGGCTGAACTTCAACCCCGAATAGTCGTTCTGCTCGAGGATCTTGGGGACGATCATCTGGAAGATGCCGCTGTTGGCACCACCGC
>JBDSME010000072.1:0-7600 GCA_039916065.1 Polyangia bacterium | reverse complement strand
TGTCGCCGTCGGCATCGAGGATGAACGGCACCGCAATGCCGGCGCCCTGCCAATACGAGGTGATGATGAAGCCAGGCTTGCGAGCGGCGGCGTTCACCACCTGGAATTTGGCGACCGAGACGGTGGTTGCAGCCGGGCCCGTCACGAGGCTGTTGTCACCGCTCATGTACGTCGCGGCGGCATCCCGGGCCACCACGCGAAAGTGATACGTCTTCGCCGGCTTCATTCCAAGCAGCAGCGTCCGGTGGTCGGCGACCGCTACGTCGACGGGCGCCGTCATTCCGTAGTTCACGTCCAGGCCGAAGTCGATGTGCGCGTCGACCAGTTCGGTGACGTTTGCGGTCCACGTAACGATGCCAATCGTTCCCGGCGCAGCGCTGTTGAGGACGCTCGCGAGCTGCGATTTTATTTGAAAGCTGGCTGTTCCCGGAGCGCCATTCGACCCGCCCCCGGAGTTCCCGCCGTTCGGCCTTCCGCCGCCTGCCGATTGCCCACCCAATCCGCTCTGGCCTGCAGATCCGGCGGCCGTGCCAGCCGCGCCGGCGGACGCAGCCCCCGTCCCCGTACCGGCGTTCCCGCCGCTGGATCCAGCGCCGGCCCCCGTCCCCATTCCGGCGTTCCCGCCGCTGGATCCAGCGCCCGGACCTGTCCCCGTTCCAGCGTTCTCGCCTGCGGCTCCTGCTGTCCCGCCGGATCCGCCCCGCCCATCGGAGGTAACAGATTTGGGCGCACAGGCGAGAAAGGCGAAAAGGAGCGCCGCTCCGCCATAGCGCGCGGCCATTTCGGACCGGTCGCGCATCGGGTCCTCCACGGGGGACCGTACCATCACGGTCAGCGCAGCTCAAGCGGGAACGCTGACCCGCGGCGCACGGGGGAATTTCCGACAGCGAGGAGCCTGTCCCCGCAAACGGGCAGGCTGCCATTCGGGGACCTGCACGCCCTCCCTTTTCACCTCGCGACCTTCGGTCGCGACCCCCAGCGGTGGCTCTACTACGTCCCCCAAGGTGGCGGCCATGTCGCGGTACTGCTCGGCGCTGTCCACCGGACGCAACGTTGTCGTGACGTCCAGACCCTGCTGCGGGTCGAATGCACACGACGGCAGGCAGCGCGCCGGACTGACCCAGGGTAGGCGGGGGATCAGCCGCGGCGACGCCGCGGGACGGGCAGCGGGACGGCGGGAGCTGCCCGCGCGGTCGCGGCCAGCACAAAGACGCAGGCCATCAGCGCGGCCGGGACCGTGATCAACAATCGTTCACGAGTTCCCAGTGTGGCCCCGCCCGCGTATGGACGTGACGCGGCTGAGCGCGGGCAAAGAACGGAAGAACGAGAAGAAGGTTCCATTTGTTGCATTGACAACTATCAGCTCGAGGCGCATGCTGAGGGGGTGAAAAATCAGTTCACCGAGACCGGCATCGACCTGGACCAAGCGGTGGCCTTCTGGGTCCAGCGCGTCTACCAGGTCAGCCGTGCCACCATGTACCGGCGCTTCGGGGCGGTCGGCGTCGACCTGACTCCGGAACAGTGGATGGTGCTGGTGCGGCTGTGGGAACGCGAAGGGCGCTCTCAGAACGAGCTCTGCGAATCGACGCTGCGCGATCGACCAACCATGAGTCGCATTCTGGATGGCATGGAGGCGCGTGGGCTGGTGGCCCGGCAGACCGACCCGGAGGACTCACGAACCCGCCTGGTCACGCTGACCGCAAAGGGCAAACAGCTTCGCGGCAAGCTGCTGCCGGTCGTCAGGGAGATGGTCGCCGAGTTGGAGGCCGGAATCGGCGAAGACGACCTGGTGACGACACGCCGAACTCTGCAGCGCATCTTCCAGAACCTGGAGGGCTATCTTGCTCCACGATGAGGCACCGCGGTGGGGCGCGTCCACTCGCTCAGCACTTTTATCAGTGCTGCCGCTTCTCTTCTGTTCCTTTCCCGTTCCTTTTCGCTCTTTTGTCGCTCTCATAGTTGCATTGACAACCTTACATCCAACCGCTGACACGTAAAAAAGGAGATCCCCATGAACTACGATCGTGAATTCCAGCAGCACGACCTGTCATCAGCGCCCGCCGCGGCGCGCCCCCTCCTGACCGGCACCCAGAAGATGTTCGGCTTCATCCCGGCGCCGGTCGGGCGCATGGTGGCGCAGCCGGCGGTCGCAGCCGCGTTCGTACAAATGAACGGCATATGGGAACACACCTCCCTGACAGCCTCCGAGCGAGAGGTCGTGGTAATGACGGTTGCTGTCGAGAACCAGTGCTCGTACTGCGTGGCCATGCACACGGCGATGCTCGCGCGAGAGGGCGCTGACGCGGCCTTGGTCGACTCGTTGCGCGCCGGAGCGACGCTGCCTGATGCACGATTGAATGTGCTGGCGACATTCGCGCGCGCCATCATGCGAGGTCGCGGAGAGGTGTCGCAGGACGTCTGGTCGGCGTTCCATGCGGCCGGGTACTCTCATGCCACGGCCTTGGAAGTGGTCCTCGGTGTCGCCACCTACACCTTGAGCACGTTTGCCAATCGCCTTACCCAGGCACCACTGGACGCTGTCTTCGAACCGTTTCGCTGGACGTCAAACGGCCGGGCCTCCGCCATCGGGCATCAGGCATCAGGAAAGGAACAATCGGCGGCGTGACCCTCCGGCCGGGTGCGAGGTCCCAGAGCCGAGGCCGGCTACTGACGCCGCGGCTCCCGCGAAGGGCCATGAGGCTTCTTCGCGGGAGCCACCTCGGACGGGCAGAGGCCGGGTCACTCCGGCAGGATCGACCAACTTGAACCGCGGAGCCCAGGTGTCGACATCGATGTTTCGCACCGACATGAAGACGTTGAGCCGCAGCGAAGTGGGCTCGCCGTTGATGTCGATGGTCCGCACCCGAGACGACGACTCGGGAGGAATGCAGAGGCACCCGAACGGCGTATCTGTCTGGTCAGTGCCAAAGGGGCAGGGGAATTCTCCTCCCGAGCAGTTGAACGACTCGGCCACGCTGACCGATTGGCGCGCCAACACCAGGGCCTCACCGTTCGAACGAGCGAAGAGCTCAGCGTAGATGGCCGGCAACTCGTCACCGTTGGGCGCTTCGAACATGGCACCTCCGGTGCGGACGGCGATGTCGCCCAACAGCTTCTTGTCCGCGGCGCGGCCGGGGGGGACGGTGAACACGCGGATTCCCTTGCTGGCCAGATCGTCCGCCACCGTCAGCGGCGCCGGCTGCTGGTTGTTCTCGCCGTCCGACAAGAGGATGACTGCCTTGGCCATGAAGGTACCCACTTGCAGCATCTGCCCGGCCCGGTTCAGCCCGGCGCCGATGGCGGTGCTGCCGTCGGCCACAAAGCCATTCACGATGGTCTTGAACGCGTTCAGCGTGACCTCGCCGGCCGCAGGGGTGCCCGAGGTGATGATCTTGGAGATGTTTTGATCCAGGTGGTCCGTGGTCTCGAACGTCACCAGCCCGACCTCGGGGGCCGTCCCGAAACGGTTGGCCACCAGGTCCAGGTAGCCGCGCGCCGCCGCCTCCGCAAAGGCCAACCGGGTCTCCTGGGTGCCGGTGCCAAACGTGGCGTTGGCGTCGATGGGCGTCTTCATGCTGCCCGAGCGGTCCATCACCAGCACCAGGGCGTCGGGAGAAACTGCCGGCACCGCGGCTTCGTCCCAGACCAATGGCCCGCCGCAGTCGGCTTCGCTGGGGGTGACTTGCGCGGGCGTGGCGACGGGCGAAACGCTGACTCCATACTTGAGCTGGAGCGTGCGTGACATCAGCTCCCAATCGGACCCGGGCGTCACCAGCAATCCGGCGTCACGCAGGGGCTGGAACTCGGAGCGGTGCAACTGGTCCCAGCGGTGCTGCGTACCTTCCCAGCTATTGGTGGTGCCGTTCCACAGCACCTGGCAGAGACTGGCGTCTGCGCAACGCGCGACCTGCTTATTGGTCGCAGCCGGACCGGATGCGAACGTGGTGCCGGACAGCAGGGCGAGTTGCCCGGTTGGTGTCCCCGGCGTGTCGGCGTACCTCAACCAGGCGAGGCGGCTGACGGCACTGAAATTCGCCGTGATGGAGAGGGACGCGGCCTGTCCGGTCGACCCGACGACAAAGGCCGGCGTGCCCTCGCCGGTTCCGTCTCCGGGCTGGCCCCCCTGCATCAAGGTGCCGGTGGTGCCGGGTACGTCGGGGCCGGTGCCGCTCCGGACGCTGACCACCTGATTGGTGGAGGGCGAAAATGTGAGACGGAAGGTACGGGCCCGCAGAGGCACGCCCGCGGTTCCTCCCGCGTACTGCTCCGCCTGAACGACCACGTTGAGCTCCCAGGTGTTGTTATCGACGCGCAGCGCATACAGCCGCGCCGCGTGTGTATCGCCGAGACCATCAACGAACATGTACCAGCCCGATTCGAGGTGGGAGTCGCACGCGCGGTGTCCCAAGTGGCGGGGTTGAAGCCGGGCCCGCAATCACCCGCGAACGCCGAACAGCCAGCACAGGTGACCTGTCCTGTTCCGAAGCCCTTGTCCTGGCAGGTGAATGGTGGGATTTCCTGTCCCCCGCTGGGGGTACAGCTCTCAGTCAAGCCGGCGGTCCCGGTGCATTCAGTGGTGCAAAGGTATTTGTTGAACGAACAGTTGTTGTCGCAACGCAACGATGTGCCGGCAGCCCCAGTCCCGTAGTACCGCTGGCAGCTGACCCTCTGGCCGGACGAGTCGAGCACGGGATCGTTGCTGCCGTTTCTCGCGCCCAGGTCGCACTGCTCTCCAGGGTCCAGCGTGCCGTTGCCGCAGAGCGCGGGCTGCGGTGTGCTGCAACCGGACAGGTCGAGGCTGCAACGGTGGCCACAAGACAGGCTGAACGCTCCAGGGCTCATCCCGAAGGTCGCGCAGGTGACGCCGGCCAGTGATGCTGTCGAAGTTGCTTTGCACGCTGAACTCGCTGGCAAACAGCGGCGCGGCGTCGCATCGAAGGGATGTATCGGCCGGCGGTGAAGGCAGGCCCGCACAGGCGGTGCAGGTCCCGCATCCCAGGGGTCCGAACGTGCCGTCGCACGCGCTTCCCCACATGGGGTTGAGCTCGCCCAGGCTGCGCCCGTCGGGCAACCGGCAGATCGAGCCCGCATCCTGCATGATGGTGTTGCTGGTCGCGGTGAAAGTCCCCGGATCGAAGTTTGGGCCCATGCCGCAGCCGAGATTGAGTCGAATGTCCTCGCGATAGCTGTCCCCCAGGCCGATGAGCTGATGCCCGAACTCGTGAGCGATGGTGCCGCTCGAGTATCCTGAGCCCTCGCGGAAGAGCGTGACGTGCCCGCCCAGGATGTTGGCGAACGATCGCCCACCCTGCGGAAACAGCCAGACGCGCCTGCCTCTTCGCTGGGCTGGCCCACGGAGAGAGAGACCTTGGACAACTTCACCGCGCCGTCGGTGGCGTCGCAGAGTTGGAGTTGCGCGCGTTGAATTTGCGTCTTCAGGCTTGAAATGTCGCTCGCAGTCGGGAAATACTGAAAATGGAAGTGGACGTTGAATTTTCCAGTTACGACCTCGACCGCCGCGGCGGGTCCGATCGCGGCACCCCCGACAACCAGCGCGCCCAGCCAGCCGACAGTCCACCGCCAAGCCTTCTTCATCGCCCCCTCCCGTTTCGCGGACGGTCTCTATTCTGGATGATTGCGGCCACCGGCGTATCGACTGTTGCAATCTTTATCACCTTGGTTTGCTCCACGGCGGGATGCTCGACTCGAAAATCCCACGGTGGAAGCGCTAGCGGTGGCAACGGCGGCGGCGGAAGCGATGGTGGAGGCGGCGGTGGAGGTCCGGCCGTTTGCGGCCGCGCCAACTGTCCGGAGACGCTTTACGACCGGCCCCGCAACAGCCCGCGACGGGGAGTAGAGGTGGATGACGTGGACATCTTCTGGGGCGAAGTCACGAACGAGGAAGGCAACGTGGTCCGCGCGGCGCCCAAGAACGGGGACGGCCCTGTACGCACACTCGGCAAGTGGTACGACTTTGCGTCGACCAGTTCATTGGTGGTCGATCAAACTCACGTCTACTGGCTGCGCAACGACAGCGGCGGCGTTCTGGTCAGGGTGAACAAGGACGGCAGCGCATCGGTGACCACGGATTTGCCGGTCAGCCCGGCGGGAGCCGGCGGCACGGCCGGCGCGCGGCTCGACTTCGGCCCGCTGCGCGACGCCGGTGACGCCATCATCCTGGCCACGCAAGGGTGTACTAGCGTGGCGCGCATCCCCAAAAACGGATCGGCTGCCTCCGTCTTCGAGGTCAGCCCCTACCCCAACGGCGGGGTCACCACCGGACTTGATGTCGCAGGCGGTTTCGCCTACTGCTCCAACGGCGAGCACATCCATGCCCTCGACCTACAGACGGGCGCCTCCAGGGAGATCGTGCGCAACCAGAGGTACGCCGGCCCCATGCTGTGGGTCGGCGGCGATCTCTACTTCGTCAACGATCGCGGCTCCTCCAACACAGGCGAAAACCTGGCGGTGTTGCGCGCGGGCGCCGGCGCCGACGCGGCGATTGACCTGGGGGGCGCGGCCGGCTTCGTCGACCGGCTCCACTTTGATGACAAGCGCAGGACGATCACCTGGGTCACCGGCTTTCACTGGCTCGTCAGCGAGGTTGTTGTCTATCGCCTGGACGGCGGCGCGCCACCCGAGATCCTGCTCGACAAGCAAGACGTTATGGGCGGCAGCGCCGCCGATGCGGACGCCGTCTACTGGCTGTCGGATCACCAGGTGACGCGGCTGAAAAAATCCCCCTGACCGCGTCGTCCCGAAACTGGGGCGCGAGAAACGCTGGACATTCCCGAGACTTGCCGGCACGGACGGACTGCCTTTACCGACGTGATCGAAAAATGCGCGCGACCTGCATCCTTGGATGGATCGACTCGAGCCCCACGCGCGGCTTGGGGGTTTTTCACCGACTCAGGCGGCCACAGGGCAACCTTCCGTTTTTGACAAGTAGTCCAGCAGGTGACACCTCGTTTCCCTTACCATTGGATTCATGCGGACTCGTGGCGGGTGGCGATTGGTTCTTGCTGGTTTGTTCGCGGCCCTGGCGTCTACGGCCGCACCCTTCTCGGCGGAGGCCTGCAGCCCGGCGCCGCCGGGGCCGCCGATCGGCTTGCCCCGAGCGGGCGCCACCGACGTCTCGACCGCATCATCGATCATCGTGTTCACGCGCGGCGTGCCCACCGGGTTCACGTTGCAGGTAGGCGGCCAAACCGTCTCGCTCGATGCGCCTTTCGAGCTTGGAGGCGGCGCCGACGCCCTGAGCGGCCGCGGCACGTTCTTGCGCATCCGCCCCGCCACGGCGGACGGCTTTCTGCTGCCGCGTACCGAACATGTTCTGACGGCGATGTTGCAGACCGGTCCCGTCGAGGTGACTCGGTTCACGACCGCCGCTGGCTACGACAAGACGGAGGGGACCGCTCCGGTGCTCAACGCCATGCACCTGTGGCGCGTTCGTTATCCCGTGGCCGACATCAGCTCCGGCAACTGTGTATTCGCCGAATACCACGGGTTCATCACGGTCGATTACGTTCCTGGAAGCATCCCAAATACTTCGGCCGACTCGGTCATCCACCAGTTTCGGCTCGCACCGAAGAATGGGGGC